>DASVCG010000292.1:0-7181 GCA_036381755.1 Phycisphaeraceae bacterium
TCGTTGAGCAGGTGAACGCGACCCTCCCGCACCGCGGGGATGGGCAGGCCGCGCAGCACCCCCAGCCGCGGATCATCCTCCCGCAAGGGCGGCGCACCAGGGATCAGCAGAAGAATCACCTGCGGCTCCAGCGCCAAAAGCGCCTCGCGGTTGAAGGTGGGCGCGGTGACGGCCATGCCCGCCGCGGCGTTACGGCCGCCCGCGATCGCCAAAAGCTCATCGTTCACCGTGCCCGGCCCGCTGGCCATCACCACCGGTTCCAGGCCGAAGGCCACCAGCGTCGCAGGCCGCTGCCGACCCGCGGTGAGCCGGCGCAACGCCGCCAGTTGCGACTCGATTTTGCCTCGCAGGGCCTGAGCCTCCTCCGCCTTGCCGATCAGCCGGCCCACCGGCTCCGCCGCATCTTTAGATGAAGCCGCCTGCTGCTCGGAAGCCGGTCGGGCCAGGATGTCCAGCACCGCCTGGATCGTCGTGGGATACGGATACGCCACCAGCCGGAACCGCCCCGCCTCAGCCAGCTCCTGGAGCCGTGAGGGCAGCCCCGCCTGCGGCTTCATCGCCAGCACGTGCGTGGGCTTAAGCTGCACGACGGCTTCGGTTTGCACCTGGTTGAAGTTGCCCACGACGGGCAGGCCAGCGGGGGCCGCCAGGTCGTGCTGGGCGATCCCCACTAGAAGATGGGCCTGGCCCAGATCCACCAGCATCTGCGTCAGGGCCGGGGCGAGGGTGATGACGCGGAGGGGCGCATCCTGCGGCTCGCCCTGTGGCGCGGGCTGCGCCGCTGCGGAAGGGTGGGGCGACTCCTCGCAGCCTGCCGCTGACCACAGCATCAGCGCCATCAGCGCAAGCCGCCACGCCCTGGCTAGGGCCTTGGTCCGCGTGCTGTATCGCATGGGCAGCATGCTAGTAGCGCCCCCATGCCGCTGCAATGTGCAGGCGGCGTGTTGCTTGCTATCGCTTACCGCCGCTTGGGGTGGGGTTAGATCGCCGGGGCTGTGTAGTCCGCGGCGTTGATCAGGCTGCGCGGGTTTTTCAGGAACGACTCAGCCTGGGCCTCCTCCAGCGGCTGGGCCAGGTAGTAGCCCTGCGCGTAGTCGCAGCCGATCGCCTGCAGATGGATGATCTGCTCGGGCGTCTCGATCCCCTCCGCCACGACGCTCTTGCCCAGGCCGTGGACCAGGTCCACGATGGCCTGCACCACCGCGCGGGTCTCGCGGCGCTTGGTCAGCTCGTGCGTGAAGGACTGGTCGATCTTGACCACGTCCACCGGCAGCCGGTGCAGGTAGGACAGCGACGAGTAGCCGGTGCCGAAGTCGTCCATCAGCGATCGGATCCGCAGCGCGCGGAGCTGCTCCAGAACGCTGATGGCCTGCTGATCGTTCTCGATCACCGCGCTTTCGGTGATCTCCAGGCACAGGGTCTGCGGATCAAGGCCAGCGCCTTCCAGCAGGCCGCGGATCTGCTGCACCAGGTTCGGGTGTGAGATCTGGATCGGCGAGAGGTTGACGCTGATCGTGAACGCCGGCGCAGCCGGGTAGCGCGTCCGCCAGGCCTTGGCGCAGCGGATCGCTTCGCCCAGCACCCACTGGCCGATGGGAACGATCAGCCCCGTCTCCTCCGCGATGGGGATGAACACGCTGGGCGGGACCGGGCCCCGCTCGCTGTGCTCCCACCGGATCAGGGCCTCAAAGCCCTGGAGCCGGCCGGCGGCCAGATCGACGATGGGCTGATACAGGAGGCGGAACTCGCCGCGGTCCAGCGCGCGGCGGAGGTCGCTCTCCAACCGAAGCCGCGCCACCGCCCGCGCGTGCATGTCCTTGTCGAACATCTCGTGACGCGCCCGGCCCTGGGCCTTGGCGCGGAACAGCGCCGTGTCCGCGTCGCGCAGGATCTCATCCGCCTGGTTGTACCCCGTGTTGCTCGAAGCGATGCCGATGCTGGCGGTGATCACCACCTCGTGGCCGCTCAGGTCGTAGGGCGCAGCCAGCTCCTGCTGAAGCCGCTGCGCCACGCGCACCGCGTCGTGCGGATCGCGCAAGCCCTCCAGCAGGACGACGAACTCATCCCCGCCGATCCGCGCCAGATCATGCCCAGCCACGCGGCAGAGGCTGTCGATTCGGCGGAGGCACCCCCGCAGGCGGTTGGCCACCCCCAGGAGCAGTTGATCGCCGATGAGATGCCCCAGGCTGTCGTTGATGAGCTTGAAGCGGTCCAGGTCGAAGAACAGGACCGCGAAGTGATAGCCCGGCTGACGCTTGGCGCGGGCGATGGCCTGCGCGAGCCGGTCCATGAGGATCGCGCGGTTCGAGAGGCCCGTGAGCGTGTCGTGGCACGCCTCGTAGCGCAGCCGCTGCTCGTGCAGCTTGCGGTCGGTGATGTCGGTCTGGGAGCCGGCGATGCGATACGCCCGGCCGGCAGCGTCCTTCACCGCCAGCCCGCGGCTGAGCACCCAGATGTGGTTGCCTCCTCGCCGGCGCATCCGATACTCGCACTCAAAATGCGGCAGCGAACCGGTCAGGTGCGCCTCCAATTGCGCGCGAACCTTGGCCACGTCGTCGGGATGAATGCGGGAGAACCACTCCTGCGGCGAGTCGGCGATCTCGTGGTCCTCATACCCCAGCATCGCCTTCCACCGTGCTGAGTAGAAGATGGCGTCACGGACCAGGTCCCAGTCCCACAGGCCGTCGCGGGCGCCCGCAGCAGCCAGGATGTACCGCTGCTGACTCTCGCGCAGCGCGCGCTCCGACCGCAGACGCTCCCGGACCTGCTCGCGCAGCCGACGGTTCGTCTCGATCAACTGTCGCGTGCGCTGCTCGATCACCGCTTCCAGATCATCAGGCGTGAGCCGCGATCGGCGTGTCAGCCCCCACTTGTGCGCCAGCATCAGCGCCGCCTGGCGCACCTGCGCCGCCTGATAGGGCTTGCCAAGGATCAGCAGCCGAAGGTTGACGCCCAGCCGATGGGTGATCTGATCCCACGCCGCGGCTTCATCGCCGTCCGCGACGCACAGGACGGTCTGGATGTCCGGATCGATGGACGCGATCTGCTCGATCGCCCGCACGCCGCTCCACCCTGGCAGCGCCCGCACGCCGACCCATGCCATCGCGTACGGGCGGCCTTCATCCAGCGCCTGCTGAACCATCTGGCAACCCCGGCGGCCCTGACTGACAGTGTCCACCTCAAACAGCGGGATCGGCTGAAGCGCCTGAGGTTGGGAGAGATCACCCGCTGCGGGCTTTGGAGCGTCATCGCCCGTGCTGAGGATTCGGCGTAGGGACTCGCGGGCTGATGGGTCCTCGTCGATGATCAGAACACGGATCGCAAGCGGGTCCTGCGGAACATCTGCTGGGGATGAATGCGATTCGGGATCGCTGGGGGCCTGTGCGCCAATGGACAGCGGGCCTGGCGCAGAACCCCTTGCCGCGGGGTTGCGCCTGCGGGCTTTGGCGCGACCCGGAAACCGCCTGCCCCGACCCGACCCTTGACTGCCTGCCATACCGTGGTCTTTCGGCTTTGTTCGCCAAAGGGGATGCGGCGCCTCAGCCGGCTAGGCGACGTCTTGCTGGAGAATGGAAACCGTCCGATCGGGCTGCGCGCCAGCAGCAAGGCCGCTTCCCCGCGTGATCGACCATCATGGCTTACATCGGCCCAAGCGTGCCGCGGGTGTAGCAACGGATCATCCAGCAGGCTGGTTATAGGACAAAAAGATCAAAAACCGCCCGCGGACCGGCTTCTCCGCGGGGCTCTTAGCGGATGACTTTCGCGGGTGCCAAGCCATCCCGCGTGATCGTCCGGGGCTTGCAGGCCGTGCTGGGAGGCGGCGACAATGGCGCGGTCTTCGGCTCACCTTCCGGGACGATGAGGCCGAACATCCAGGCGATCCACAGGCGGCTGTCGGCATTCCTTAGCCAGCGCGGGCGGTGGATGTGCCCTCAGCCAGCAGGCGTGCTGTGTCATTCACGCGTCCTTAAAAGGAAGGCGCTCATGACCAACCCCATCCTTGCGCCGGAACTGCTGGAGCTGCTCGACAGCGGCGACACCGCCACGCTGCGCGAATTGGCCCGCGAGCATCACCCCGCCTTGATCGCCCAGTTCGTCAGCGCGCTGGACAGCCCGGACATCTGGCGCGTGCTCACCGCACTGGAGACGCAACAGGCGGCGCAGCTCTTTAGCCACCTGGACCTGGATCATCAGGTGGAATTGGCCACGGGCTCCAACCGCAAAGCGATGGCCAAGCTATTGGAGGCGATGGCCGCGGACGACCGCGCGGACCTGGTTCGTCGGCTGGACGACACGGTGCAGCAGGAGCTTTTGCCCCTGGTGGCCCACGCCCAGCGGGAGGACATCCGCCGACTGGTCGCCTACCGCGAGGGGACCGCTGGGGCGCTCATGAGCAGCGAGTACGCCGCTGTCAGCCCCGACCTGACCGCGGCGCAGGCGATCGAGCAGCTCCGCGCCCAGGCGCCGGACCGCGAAACCATCTACTACGTCTATGTCCTCGACGACGCCCACCGTCTGGTCGGCTTCCTGGAGCTGAAAGACCTTATCCGCGCCAAGCCCCATCAGCCGGTGCGCCTGCTCATGCTGACGGAGGTGATCCGCGCCCGCGTGGAGGACGACCAGGAGCAGGTCGCCCGGCTGATCGAGAAGTACGACCTCCTGGCCCTGCCGGTGGTCAACGACGTCGGCCAGCTTGTGGGCATCGTCACCCACGACGACGCCCTGGACGTCATCCGCCAGGAGCAGACCGAAGACCTCGAGAAGTTCATGGGCATCAGCGGCAGCCACGAGGTGGGCACGTATCTCAAGGCATCAGCCTGGTCGCACTTTCGCAAGCGGGTCATGTGGGTGGTGGGTTTGGCGGCGCTGGGGCTGGTGTCGGGGATGATCATCCACGGCTACGAACAGATGTTCACGACGCTGATGGTGCTGGCGCTGTACATGCCGATGGTCGCGGACACGGGGGGCAACACCGGCAGCCAGGCCGCCACGCTGGTGATCCGCGCGCTGGCGATGGGCGAGATCACCCCCGCCGGCGCTCTAAAAGTACTGGCCAAGGAGCTTCAGGTCTCATGCCTTTTGGCGATGGTGCTGGGCGCGCTGGCCTTCGCGAAGGTGATGTTCCTCTCCAGCAGCGCTGCGATCCCCGCGGGGCTGACGCTGACCCGCGTGGGCCTGGCCATCGCCGTGGCCCTGGGGCTGCAGGTCGTCAGCTCAACGCTGATCGGCGCGATGCTCCCCATCGGCGCAGCACGCCTCAAGCTGGACCCCGCGGTGGTCGCCAGCCCCGCCCTGACCACCCTCGTGGACATCACCGGCCTGCTGATCTACTTCAACATCACCAGCATGATGCTGGGGGTTTGATCGGCTTACGCGATTCGGAATCGTCGCCAGGATGCAAAAGCACAAAGATTGTATTTCTCCGCGTTTTTGTGGTTTGATGTGGTTTGATGATGAAAGCGGTTCTGACCGCAAGGAGATCAGGTCCGATGATGAAGCGGATGACAAGCGCGTGGATCGTTGCGATCGTGCTGGCCGCGATGGGCTCATCAGCGTGGGCTTGGCATGATGAGGGCCACGCCTACGCCGCCAGGGCCGCGGTGGAGGCCTTGCCGCAGGAGGTGCCCGTGTTTTTCCGCCAGGGCGCGACCGTCATCGCCCATCTGGCACTGGACCCGGACGTGGTCCGCTCGCCTCGGCTGCCCCAGCTCAAAGCAGCGGAGGGCCCCGAGCATTACCTGGACCTGGAGCTGCTCCAAGGTCAGCCGCTGCCGGAGGACCGCTACGCCTATCTCAAGCTGTGTCAGCAACTGGAGGTCGATCCAGCCCGCGCAGGATTTTTGCCCTACGCGATCATCGAGCGCGCCCAGCGATTGGCGATGGCGTTCGCCGAGCATCGGCAAGAGCCCGACAGCGAGCCGATCCGCATCAAGTGCCTGGTCTACGCGGGCCTTTTGGCGCACTACACCGCGGACCTGCACATGCCGCTGCACACGACGATCCACTTCAACGGCCGTGTCGGCGCTGATGGCCGATCGCCCCGCAGCGGCATCCACGACCGCGTCGACGCCTTGCCCACCAAGCTGCCCTATGCGGTGCTCTTCGCGCAGCCGATGCCCCCGCTGCGCGCCCCGGACGACTTGGCGGGCTTTGTCGTGGAGGAATTGCTGCGCAGCCACGCGCTGGTGGACCGGGTTTATGAGCTGGAGCCTGGGATTCCCGACCTGTCGGACATGGAGCTGCGCGACCCGCGGGTGAGGGATTTCACCATCGAGCGGATGCGGGACGCAGCACGCTTCACCGCGGAGGTGTTTTGGAGCGCTTGGCGTCTCTCCGCTGATCTTGATCCGCCGAGGTGGCTTGATCGCCAAGCGTTTGATGAGGCGTTCGACCCGCAGCACGTGCCGCCTCAGCCCTAGCACCGCGGTGTCGAGCCCTATAGCTGATGCGGGCGGACGCCAGCGGTCCTTCTCAATCGGCAACTTTCTCAATTGGCCATGGGCGGTCGGCAACCGGCTTGGCAGCCGACAAGGAGTTGCCTTCTGTCCATTGAAGACGGGTAAGCGTCCGCGGGAGGGCTCGAACCTCCAACCTTCGGCTCCGGAGGCCGACGCTCTATCCAATTGAGCTACGCGGACCAGCGCCCCGCCAGCGTAGCAGCGGGGCCTCCGGCGGGGACTGTACGTCGATCAGGGGCGATTTTCAAGAAGATCCGCGCCTGAACCTCCGCCCAACCCCATCACGACCCACCAACCCCGTCTCCCGCGGCCCGCTGGGCCATTTGGCAAGTTGTGCTGACCCGGCATCGCTGAATCAGGCCGTCCAGCAACAAAGTTATAAGACCTTGAAGTGTGGGGTCTTGGGTTTCTCTACCTTTACATTTGCCGCACGAAAAGTTTAACTATTTTGACATTTAGGCGCATTAAAAGAATGCTGGCGGGGGAAGTGGATTTCATGATTGATTTTTTACGATAAAAGAGGCATGATCAAGCGATCCAGGGAGGTGGAGAAGGCAGGCGGATTCCCTATCTTAACGCGCCGCCGAGGCGCGGTTTCACCAGATCAGGCTTGCTGTTCCCATGCCGGGGGATGAGCGGGGAACGCGGGCGCAGCGCTGATTCGTCGTCGGTATGAAGTTTGCTGGGGAGTGGGGGATGTACGGGATGGAGGGGGCCGGCCAG
>DASVCG010000293.1:0-5661 GCA_036381755.1 Phycisphaeraceae bacterium
CCGCAGTTGGCCCAGGTGTATCGCTGCCTGCTGGCCCTGGCGGCCCCGACCCTGCTCCAGCAGGAGGGCGATCCGCTCCACCTCGAAGCCGCGCTAGCCCTGCTGGAATCCCAGGTATGACCTGATCGGGCTCTCATGGCAAACGGCTAACCGCTTCGCGTTTCTTCCTGACCGCTGACAACGCCAACGATCCACCGCTCGCCGGCGCATCGCCCTTGGCGGAGGGCTCATATAATGCTGTCAGTGACACAGATACACGAATCCACCACGACCCCGACGCCGCTGGAGCCGCGCCAGGCCGCCGGTATGCCGCCTGCGCCGTGGGCGGCGACGCTGCTGGGCCATGCGGTGCTGCGGTGGAGCGGCTATCCGGGGCGGAGCCTGATCGGCAGCTTCCGCCGCAAGGAAGGCCGACGTCGCGGCGGACGGCGATTCCGTGTCCGAACCCCCGACGGCGTGGAGCTGGACGCCTGGCACAGCCCCGCCCTGCCGGGGACGCCCCGCCGGCTGCCGGTGGTGATGCTGCACGGCTGGCTGGAGGTGAAGGAGTGCCATTTCCGCCGCGCCTGGCGGCTCAACCGCAAGGGGCACGATGTCATTCTTTTCGACCACCGCGCCCACGGGCGGTCCACGGGACGGTACGCCACTTTCGGCGTGCGCGAGCGGGAAGACCTGACCGCGGTCATCGACGCAGCTAGCCAGCGCGGCTATGTGGGCGACCGCGTCATCACGTTCGGTTACTCGATGGGCGCAGCCACTGTCCTGCAACACGCCCCGGACGATCCGCGCGTCGCGGGGGTCGTGGCCTTCGCCCCCTTCGCCGACCTGGACGAAGCGGTCCGCTCCTTCCGCCGCAAGCTCGCGCCGTGGATCGATGAGCAGTGGCTGCTGGCAGGCTTCGAGCGGGCCATCCGTGAATCGGGCTTCGGCTTCGAAGAAGCCTCCACGCTGCGGGCGATGCAGCGGATCCGCGTGCCCGTGCTGCTGGTGGAAGGCACCCACGACGCGAACCTGCCGCCCAGGCATCACACGCGCAAGCTGCTGGCCGCCAACACCCACGCGCCGGTTCAGTTGCTGACGATCAACGGCGCAGGCCATTGCAGCCTCTGCCGCCGCGCCTGGCCAGGACTCAACCGCACCGTCACCAGCTTCTGCGCGAGCCTGGTGTGAACAGGAAGAAAGAGGGTAGAGGCTAGAGGGCAGACGGCAGACGCAAACAAAGTGCCTCTGTGGTTCGTCTTTTCCTGCCCCCTGCCGCCTGCCCCCTATCCTCAATCTTCCTTGCCTCGGCGGACGCCCAAGAGGGCCTGCTCAAGCTGCCGCAGGTAGCCCCTGACCTGCTGTCGGCGGTCGCGGTCCAGCAAGCGGTGACCAAACCGCACCTCGTAAAAGATCTCCGTCAGCGCCACGACCGGGCTGAACGTCTGCGGCTTAGCCCCGGCCAGTTCCTGGGCGAAGCTGAAGGGGCTTTGCCAGACTGGGCGGACATAGCCGTAACGCTCCAGCACGTCGAGCATGTCCAGATAGAACCGGAGCTGGCGAGCCAGCACCCGACGGGTGGCGCGGGGCAGAGCCGTCAACTGCAACGCCGCCAGCCGACGGCGTCGAACCACCAGCAGCCGCGCCAGATACCCCAGCCCTAATCCGATGAACACGATCACCACGCCCGCCATGGTGTAGCCCACCCGGTCCATCTGCCCCAGTTGGGCCAGGTCGCGGAAGAAGTCGATGACCGAGTCGAACCAGCGGTGCCGGCTGCGGTCGATCGCCGCTGTGAGCGAGCCTTGCAGGTCCTGGATCACCGCCTGGCGGGTCTGGGCGTCGAAGGTCACCACCGAGCTGATCCAGGCGAACTCCAGGTGCTCGTACAGGTCGCGGATCCACATCAGCCAGCCCCGCTCGCGGGAGATGGTGGCGGCGACCTGCTCCGGCGGGGTCGGGTCGAACACCTGCCAGCCTTCCTCGGGGCCGCAGTCGATCTCCACCCAGGCGTGGGCGTTGCTCTCCCGCACCACGTAGTAGCCGCCGAAGTGGTTGTATTCGCTTGCGCGGTAGCCGGTGACGAGCCTGGCCCGCATGCCGATCGACCGCGCCAGCGCCGCCAGCCCCGAGGCGAACAGCTCGCAGTGCCCCTCCCGCCGGTGAAAAAGAAAATTCACCACCGGGTCCTCCGAAGGCGGCGTCGGGGGCGTTTGGAGGGTGTAGCGATAATGCTGGCGCAGGTGCTCCGCCAGGGCCTGGGCGATCTGGCGGTCCTTCGGGTCGTTTATCACCTCCGGATCGCGGGTCAACCCCTTGTCGCTGAGGATCTGCTGGGCGTATTGCGCGACGCGCTGCGTCTGGACCGGCCAGCCGCGGGCGTAGTCTTCCGCGTCCAGCACCCGCGACCGTCGCCGGTAGCCGCGGCGGAACCAGAAGCCGCCCTGGAACCGGGAAGCCATCTGCGCTGCGCTGATCGCCTCCAGGTCCGGCCCGGGCATGCCCGGCTCGCCCAGGGGCCAGCTCAGGTTGTAGATCAGGATCCCCGCCACGCCGTTGGCCAGCGAAAGCTGATGGTCGATGCGGTTGAGGTTGACCATGCTGAGCTGATCGCTGCTGAGCTGCGCCAGCGGGTAGTGGGTGAACAGTACGCCGTGGGTGTTTTGGCGCATGACCACCTGGGCCTGGATCAGCGGCCCCGGGTGGGTGTCTTCAAGCAAGGTCAGGCTCTGGTCGGACTCGTCGAGGCGGATGGAGTGATCCTCGCGCGCCACCGCGGAGCTGCGCAGCCAGGTGCGGTCCATCGGGTCGTAATAGTCCAGCACAGCGCCGCGCAGCAGCCAGGAGACGCCGTCCCGCCCCAGGTCCTGCTCCTGCAGCCACACTTTCAGGTTCAGGACCGGCTCGCGGTTGGTCTGCGTCGGCGCGCCGCTGCCGACCTGGACCTGCTCGCTGAAGCCGGTGCGCCGCGGCGCGACCTGCGCGTTGTTGGTGGTGATGCGGCCCATCGGCTCGGGCAGCCGAGGCACCGCCACGAAGACCACCACCGCGATGGCGGCGCAGATCACGCCGATGAGGCCGGCCGCGGCGCGCAACTGCCAGCGGTAGCCTCGCCCCACCACCGGCTCGGGGCGCTGCACCAGCGTGCCCGGCGGGGCCGCGGCGCGGTTGGTCTCCAGCACCAGGTCCGCCGTCCCCTTGAACTGAAACAGCAGCACCGTCAAGAGGGCCATCACGCAGTAGACCGCCAGCAGCACGCCGTAGAGCACCGAGATGCCCATCACGCTGGCGCCGATCATCAGCATCAGGCTCAGCACCAGCAGTTGGGCGTACTCGCGGTTGGATTTTTCGCTGTAAAGCAGCAGGATCTGGAGCCACATCGTGAAGTGGCCCATCGCCAGGAGGAGCTGGCCGTGCTGAAGATACAGGTCCACGCCCAGCCACGCCACGCAGGCCAGCGAGCCCAGGTTGATCAGCCAGCGCGGCAGCGGTCGGCCGCTGGGGCCCTCCGTGACGTACCACGCCAGCGCCGCCACCGCCCCAGCCACCAGCATCATGCCGGGGTTGCGCTCAGCGATGCAGAACGCCACGATGCCCAAAAGCACCTGGGCGAAGGCCAACCGGCGGAACTGATAAATCAGGCTCATGACGCTGACACACCTCCTGCTGCGTCAAGCCGGGCCGCTTTTTTCAGCCCACGCCGACCTGGGCGCGGCCCTGTCGGGGGTTTTCGTTCTTCATCGCCCGTTTCCACTGGGAAGGCGCCCTGCCCCGCTGCTGAAGCAGCCGGGCGCTGACCACCGCGCCCTGGGCGATGTAACGGTCCATCTGGGCGGCCCCGAGCACCACCGCCCCCGCAGCCAGGCCGCTGCGGCTGACAAGCGACGAGGAGCTCTCGTCGGGCCGGACGATCAGCGTCGGCCGGACCAGCCCCGCCTCGGGCGCGGTGCGCTGCTCGTTCAGGTCCAGCCGCGCCAATGCTTCGAGCATGCGCGTGCGATGAGGCAGGCTGTGGTGGATCGGGAAAACCGGCGCAGGCGTCCCCGCCACCGCCAGGCCGATCTGGTAGCCGTGCAGGTACGCCTCGCAGATCAAGGAGGCCGCCAGGCTGATGGCGAGCTCCGCAGGAGGCGGCTGGCTCTCCTGACCGCGTCGTTTTCGCCGCCAGCGCCGCCGACCTCGGCTCGCTGACTCAGCCGATTGCGCCGCTGACCCCGTGTGACCCTCCAGATCCAACAGCAGCATCAAGCGTGGCGGGCTGGGGTGGGTCATGTCGCGGGAAATCAACTGACCCGTCCGTGCCGAGTGACGCCAGGCCACCATCTTGAGGTTGTCGCCCAGCCGATAAGGCCGCAGACCGTAGAACTCCTCCGTCCCCCCGCCCCGATCCACCTGCCGCTGACCGCTGGGGTCCAGGCTCCAGAGCATCCCGATGAATCGGCGGTTCAGGCGATGAAGCTGGGGATAAATCAGCACCGCGCCGGGCTGATGAAACTCCGCCACCTTGCGGAAAATGCCAAACGGAAACGTGGTGGACACCACGATGCGCTCAAACCGCAGCGGGCCGCGCCGCATCGGCCAGCAGGGCGCCTCGGCCTGGATCATCTGATGCGGGCCCAGGTGAAGCACCCACCCGTGCGGCCGATTGCGAAGCTGCGGATAATCCTGGGCGATCGGGCCGCTTTTCTTCCACCCCCGCCGCCCCTTGCCCCAGGTTTCGACGATGACCAGGCTGAACATGGGCAGCCAGGAGCGGTTGACCAACTGATAGCGGAGCACCACCGGCTCGCCGGCCACGCCGTGGGCGGGCAGCAGCCGCTGCACCTCCAGCCCGCGCAGCGCGCGCCAGGCCCCCAGCCATGAGACCGCCAGCCCCCCCACCATCAGCCCGAAGGCCCAGAACAGCAGGTTCGCCTGCGTGTAAATGGCCACGCCCAGGATCAGGGCTGTCAGCATCAGGTAGACCACCCCGCCGGGGCCGACCTGCGTGCGTATGCGTTGCGCTTTCACGTTGCCCGTCATCCTATTTGCGCGTGGCGCGTTGCGCAGCCCGCGCCTCCGGGGCCGCCTCAGCAGCAGGCGAACTCACCCGCCCGCCGCCCCCAGCGTCAGGCCGCCGGTCGCGCCCGTATGCCAATATAACCGCAACGGCTGAATCAGCCGTTCTATTTCCTCCCGGCTTTCCCAACCCCTAAGCCCACGCCGTCCCTGAACGTAAACACCCCTCCAGCCCGCCTTTGAGGTGGGTTGGTGAGGAGAACGCCGCCCGCGACGCCCGCTTCAAGGGCGGCCGATGCGGCATCGGGGCCCAGCGGGCTATTCCTGAAGGAACGGCTCGCTGAGCTTGAGGGTGTCTTCCAGGAGGTTGCTCGGCTGGGGGTGGCGTGCGGGGGCGTCGCCGCCGGGCGACAGGACGATCAAAAACCGCTTACGGCCCAGATTGGGCAAGGGCAGCGTTCGGGCCACCGGCGCATAGCCGCGCAGCCGCGCCCGCACCTGCACGTCATACTCCAGCATGCCGACGCCGAAGCTGCTCAGGGGCACGGAGAAACGGCCCTGGGCATCGGAGATCCCCCCGCCCTGCTCCGCAGCGGTCATCCGGCCGGGGTCCAGCGTCACGTCCACCATCGCGCCAGCCAGTCCGGGCTGATCCAGCATCGGGTCGTCCGCGTCCACCACCAC
>DASVCG010000294.1:0-4700 GCA_036381755.1 Phycisphaeraceae bacterium
ATAGGTGCGCGTGTGCAGGATCACCGCGTCGGCGCCAAGCTGACGCCTCACCTGCACCAGCGCTTCAGCCAGCGTTTTTGCGGTGAACGTTTTCAGATTCAAACGTGCGCTCCTTGCCCTGAGCGGGCCGGCGCCAGCGGCGCCGAACGGCGGGGCCATCGTAGCGACGCTGACGGGGAGTGCTCAACCCCGAAAACTGATGCTCGCCAAGAAAAATAGCGAACCGCGCCATAGGTTGTGCCGCGGACTCGTTTCATACACGCTCCAGCACAGGGCTTTCTCGTTCGGCGGGCACCTGAACCAAGCCCAGCGACTCGACCTCGACGCCCTTGCTCACCTCGTTATACCCCAACACCGCTGCGGTGGGCAGGTGCGGCTCGATCAATCGGCGGACTGCGGCGCGGACCTGTGGCGAGGCCAGGACCAGCGGGTGATGCCCCGCCTGGATCAGCCGCTGAAGCTCGCCGAGGATCGCCGCGGTGATGCGGTTGGCGACAGCGGGAGGCATGGTCATGCTCGTGCCCTCAGCCGACCGCTCGATGTAGCCGGCGATCATGTCCTCCAGCGACGGGTCCAGGCTCACGCAATAGAGCCTGGTGACCGGCGGGCCTTCCTGGCCTGCATCCGCGTGAGCCTGCTCGGTGACGGTGTACTGGCTGCAGATCGTCCGCCGCAGCGCATTGCGGACGTACTCGGTGAGCACCTCCAGGTCGCGCGTGCGCGGGACCCAGTCGCCCAGCGTCTCGACGATGGACTCCAGGTCGCGGATGGGCACGCGCTCGCGCAGCAGGTTCTGGAGCACGCGCTGAAGCTCGCCGGGCTTGACCAGGGGCGTATCGCCGCCGAGCACCTCCTGGGTGAGCTTGGGCGCTTTGTCCTTGAGCTGGGCGATGAGGTTGTTGGTCTCCTCGCGGCTGAGCAGCTCGTGGGCGTGGTTCTTGACCACCTCGGTCAGGTGCGTCGCCAGCACGCTGGTGGCGTCGACGACGGTGTAGTTGAGCGTTTCGGCGCGCTGCTTCTGGCCGGCCTCGATCCAGGTAGCCTCCAGGCCGAAGGCCGGCTCGCGCGTCTTGAGGCCCGGCAGCGGCTCGGAGGCCAGGCCGCTGTCCATCGCCAGGAACTGGCCGGGGTAGACCTGGCCGGAGGCGACGGCGTTGCCGCGGATCTTGATGTGGTAGTCGTTGGGCTGAAGCTGCATGTTGTCGCGGATGCGCACGGGGGGCATGACCAGGCCCATCTCGGCGGCGAGTTGGCGTCGGATCATGCTGATGCGGTCGAGCAGGTCGCCGCCTTGGGATTGATCCACCAGCCGAACCAGGCCGTAGCCCACTTCCAATTCCAGCGTGTCCAGGTGGAGCGACTGCTCCACGGGCGGGGGCTCAGGCTTGACCTGCTTGGCCTGCCTGGCGGCCTGGGCCTCCTTGTGCTGGGCGGCGCGCCAGCCGACGTAGCCGATGCCCCCCACTATCGACGCCATCACCAGCATGGGCAGCATGGGCAGGCCGGTGAACGACATCAGGCCCAGGAACGCCGCGGTGATCCCCAGCGCCGCGTGGTGGCCGGTGAGCTGGTGCGTCATTTCGCTGCCCAGATCCTGCCGGCTGCTGGAGCGGGTGACGATGAGGCCCGCGGCCAGCGAGATGACGAAGGCGGGCAATTGGGAGACCAGGCCGTCGCCGATCGTGAGCATGGTGAACACCTGCACCGAGTCGGCCAGGCTCCAGCCCTTCTGGAAGACGCCGACGAAGAACCCGCCCATGATGTTGATGAGGGTGATGATGATGCCGGCGATGGCGTCGCCGCGGACGAACTTGGCGGCACCGTCCATAGCGCCGTAGAAGTCGGCCTCCTGGGTGATGCGTTCGCGTCGCCTGCGGGCCTCTTTTTCATCGATGATGCCGGCGTTGAGGTCGGCGTCGATGGCCATCTGCTTGCCGGGCATGCCGTCGAGGGTGAAGCGCGCAGCCACCTCGGAGATGCGCGTGGCGCCTTTGGTGATCACGACGAACTGGATGATGATGAGGATGATGAAGAGGATCGCGCCGACGACGGGCGAGTCGCCCGCGACGAAGCTGGCGAAGGCCTCGATGACGCGTCCGGCCACCGCGGTGGCCTGATCGGGCGTGTCGGCGCGGGCGGCCAGGATCATGCGCGTCGTGGCGATGTTGAGCACCAGCCGAAACAGCGTCGTGCCCAGCAGCAGCGAGGGGAAGACGGAAAAGTCCAGCGGGCTCTGAACGAACAGCGTCGTGAGCAGGATCACCGCGGCCAAGGCGATGTTCAGCGTGATCAGCAGGTCCATGACCGCCGGCGTCATGGGCACGACCACCACCGCCAGCAGGCCGACGAACGCCACCGGCACCAGGAGCGGCTGGTACCGGCGCAGCCGGTGGACCCAGACGGAGATGGGCAGCGGAGCCGGTTGTGCGGCCTTAGCCATCGCGGCCATCTCCTGCGGTCAAGGCTGATCGATCTTCATCAAGCATCCGCGGCTTGCTCCTTTTATGCGCTTCGCCGGTTGCCCAGACGGTAGACGTAGGCCAGGATTTCCGCCACCGCGGCGTAGTGCTCGGGGGGGATCTCCTGGCCGATCTCGACGCCGCGGTACAGCGCCTGGGCCAGGGGTTTGCGTTCGATGATGGGCACGCCGTGCAGCGCCGCCAGTTGGCGGATGCGCATCGCCAGGTAGTCAGCGCCTTTGGCGATCACCTTGGGGGCGCGCATGGTCTGGGCATCGTACTGGAGGGCGACGGCGAAGTGCGTGGGGTTGGTGACGACGACGTCGGCCTTGGGCACGGCCTGGGCGATGCGCTGCATGGCCAGTTGCCTGGCCACGCGGGCGCGCCGCTGCTTGACCAAGGGGTCGCCCTCCATGCGCTTAAGCTCTTCTTTAAGCTCTTGCTTGCTCATGCGCAGGTCGCGGATGTGCTGCCACTTCTGGAAGGCGTAGTCCAGGATCGCCAGCACCAGCAGCAGCGCCGCCAGCTTCAGCGCCAGGCTGTAGACCAGTTGAGCCGCCACGGCGAAGGCCTGAACGGTATGGAGCTGGGCCAGCAGCAGGAGCTGGGGCAGGTCGCGGAAGATGACGTAGAGGGCCACCGCCACGATCAGGGCCAGCTTGGCCAGGCTCATGATGAGCCGCATGCCGCCGCGGACGTTGAACAAGTTGCGCACGCCGCGCAGGGGCGAGAGGCGTGCCGGATCGGGCATCAGCGGCTTGGGGGTGAGCAGGAAGCCGACCTGCCCTGCCGTCACCGCCAGCGCCACGGCCATCAGGCCCAGCATGATCGGCAGGAGGATCGCCGCGGTCGCTCGCAGCGCGAAGGCGCCCAGCTCGGCCAGGTCGTCAGGGCGGGTGGGGTTGGCGGCGTGGGATGAGCTCAGCAGCACTTCCATCATCGTGCTCATGCGACCCAGGAGCCGCTGGCCCAGTGCCGACAGCAACACCACCCCCGCCAGCAGGGTGCAGGCAGCGGTCAGGTCGTGGCTGCGGGCGACGCTGCCTTCCTGGCGCGCTTCCTGCCGCCTTCGCGGCGTAGGGGCCTCGGTTTTTTCAAACTGGTTCTCAGCCATGACGGCTCAATTCCCGCGGCTTGCCCGCTGCTGCCTCACCAGGGCGCAGCAAAGAACCGCATCAATCGGCCCAGCACGTCCTGGAGATTTTCGGTGTAAGCGCCCGCGGCGCTGCTGATCATCGCCACCAGCACGACCCCGCCCAGCAGGATGCGGACGACGAAGCCGACGCTGAGGATATTGATCTGCGGCACGGTGCGGGCCAGGAAGCCCATCGCGACGGTTTCGAGGAAGACCAGGCCCAGCAGCGGCGCCGCGACGCGCAGCGCCAGCTCGAACATGCTCGCCAGCAGCCCCAGCACCAGATCCAGCAGCGAGCCCATCGCGCCGAAGCCGCCCGGCGGCACGCGGTCGAAGCTGCCGATAAGCACCGCCAGCATCACCCGATGCCCGCCGAGGATGGCGAATATCGTGATCGCCAGCAGGAAGAAAATCTCGCCCGTCACGCCCGATTGCTCTTCCAGCTCGGGGTTGAACACCCCCGCCAGCGCCAGCCCCATCTGCTGATCGATCACATGCCCGCCGGTCTGCATGCCGATCAGCGGCAGGCTTGCGCCGTAGCCGATGGCGTAGCCGATGAGCAGCTCCAGCCCTGCTGCGGGGATCAGCGTCCACAGCGACAGGCCCGTATCGATCAGCGGCCCAAGCAAGCCCGCAGCGGGCCGGCCCGGCTCCAGCAGCATCGGGTAGACGCAAAACGACAGCCCCAGCACCCAAAACACCTTCACCTGCCGAAAGACCGTCCGGCTGCCCAGCACCGGCGCCAGGATGAAGATGCCGGTGAGCCGGAACAGCACCATCAGCCACGCGGGCAGATGAGCCAGCAAGGGTTGAAGGTCCGCGGGCAAGCCAAGCCTCCGACAAGATCGCCTCCGCAGCGAATATCCCGGCGCGCCTCATGGCGCGCGGCGTTTTTCTAATTCATCCCGCCGAACATCCGCCGGGCGAACTCCAGCAGGTGCACAGCCAGCCACGGCGTCACCAGGATCGCCGCCACCCCCATGCCGATGATCTTGGGCACGAAGCTCAGCGTCTGCTCCTGGATCTGCGTCACCGCCTGGAGCACGCTCACGACGAGCCCGACGACCAGGGCCACGGCCAGGAAGGGCCCGGCGACCAGGAGGGCG
>DASVCG010000295.1:0-2207 GCA_036381755.1 Phycisphaeraceae bacterium
CGAATCTGCCGGAGCAGTTCCTGCTGGATCCGGTTCGTGAGGTGGTGGAGCTGCTGGAGCAGGGCCTGGCGGTCGGGGATGAGCCGCATCGCGGCCTGGGTGGGGGTGCTGCATCGCAGGTCGGCGACGAGCTCGGCGACGGTGAGGTCGGTTTCATGGCCGATGGCCGCGACGACGGGCAGCGTGCAGCGGTAGAGGGCGTCGGCGACGCGGCGGTCGTTGAAGGCCCAGAGGTCTTCGATCGATCCGCCGCCGCGGGTCAGGAGGATGGCGTCGATGCCCAGCCGTCGGCCGTGGCGGCTGAGGCGGTCGATGGCGTCGGCGATCTGCGGGGCGGCTTCCTCGCCTTGCACCTTCACGTCGTAGAGCAGCAGGCGGCAGCCGGGCCAGCGCCGCTGGGCGGTGTTGATGACGTCCTGCAAGGCCGCAGCGGTGCGTGAGGTGACCACCGCGACGCGGCGAGGCAGCAAGGGCAGCGGCTTTTTGCGCGATTCTTCGAAGTAGCCCAGTTGCCGCAGTTCTTCCAGCAGCCGGCGCAACTGCAATTCCAGCGGCCCCTGGCCGACGGGCTCGATGGCGTCCACGTAAAGCTGGACGTGGCCCTGGGCGTCGTAGAAATCCAGCCGGCCCGTGGCGACCACCTGCATGCCGTCCTCGATGCGGCAGCGCAGCCTGCGGATGGTCGAGGCGAAGCACACGCAGCGCAGAGACGCCTGCGCATCCTTGAGGCTGAAGAACCAGTGCTGGCGGTGGGAGAAGTTGCTCACCTCCCCGACGACGCGCAGCTTCTGCGGCGCATGGTCGGCCAGGGCGGTGCGGATGAGGCCGGCCACTTCCGAGACGCTCATCGGCCGGGCCCGGCTTGCCGGCGGAGAGGCCGGCGGCGGGCTGGGCGGGCGGACCAGGTCGGGGTTAAAAGGCCGGCGGGTCATGAGCCTGATCGTGGCCTGCCGCGAGCCCGGCGTCAACCGCCCGCGGCCCGATCGGCTTGACCATGGTGCGGAAACTCCCTACTTTTGACCGACCGTTTTCGGTGGGGGAATACATCCGGGCTCCCCGTTATCATTCCCGAGACCGAATCCGTACCACCCGCCTGTATTTTGAGGGAGACATGCTATGGCTGTGAAAGTCGCCATCAATGGCTTTGGCCGCATCGGCCGGCTGATCCTCCGCGCCGCGGCTCAGAACCCGCAGATCGAGTTCGTCGGCATCAACGACCTGGTCGAGGCCGACGGCCTGGCGTACCTGCTCAAGTATGACACCGTTCACGGTCGATTCCGCGGCGAAGTGTCGGCACAGGGCGACACGCTCGTCGTCGACGGCCGAAAGATCAAGTGCGTCTCGGTCAAGGACCCGGCCCAACTGCCTTGGAAGCAGCTAGGGGTGGATTATGTGATCGAGAGCACGGGGCTGTTCACGAAGTACGAGGACGCCCTCAAGCACATCGAGGGCGCCGGCGCCAAGCGCGTCATCATCTCTGCGCCGACCAAGAGCCCCGAGGCGGTCAAGACGCTGGTGTACGGCGTCAACCACAAGAACTTCGACCCGGCCAAGGACCGCATCGTCTCCAACGCCAGTTGCACCACCAACTGCCTGGCGCCGTTGGCGAAGGTGGTGAATGAGCATTGCGGCATCGCTGAGGCGCTGATGACCACGGTCCACGCGGTGACGGCGACGCAGCCGACGCAGGACGGCCCGAGCAAGAAGGACTGGCGCGGGGGGCGCAACGCCTATCAGAACATCATCCCCGCGGCCACCGGCGCCGCCAAGGCGGTGGGGCTGGTGCTGCCCGAGCTTCAGGGCAAGATCACCGGCATGGCCTTCCGCGTACCCACCGCGGACGTCTCCGTCGTGGACCTGACGGTCAAGACCGCCAAGCCCACCAGCTATGAGGCGATCTGCCAGGCCATCAAGCAGGCCAGCGAGGGCGAGCTTAAGGGCGTGCTGGGCTACACCGAAGAAGAGGTGGTTTCCAGCGACTTCATCACCAGCACGTACAGCTCGGTCTTTGACGCCGGGGCGGGCATCGGCCTGAATGAGACGTTCTTCAAGCTGGTGAGCTGGTACGACAACGAGTACGGCTTTGCCAACCGGATGGTGGACATGGCCCTCTACATCGCCAAGCAGGACGGGATCATCAAGTGATCCGCTGCCCCGCTTTTGCGGGGTCTGTTTCCGGGGGTCTGCTTCCGGGGCTTGCTTCCGGG
>DASVCG010000296.1:0-6352 GCA_036381755.1 Phycisphaeraceae bacterium
GTAGGTGATGACGATCCCAAAGCCCACCGACAGCGTGAAGAAGATCTGCGACGTGGCGGCGAGCCACATGTCCGGGTTCTTCAGCGCCTGGAGGAAGCCCACGTGCTCGGTGCGCGGGTTCCACATGAACCCCAGCCCCTCGTCGATGCTCGGCAGCGTCAGCACGCGGATGAGCACCAGGAACGCGCAAACCACCAGCGCCGGCATGGCCACCAGGCAGAACTTCTCGATGCCCTCCTTGAGCCCGCGGTAGATCAGCACGAAGTTCAGCGCGAAGCAGAACACCAGGATGCCCAGCGCCCGCAGTCCACTGCCCGTGAAGGCCGCCCCGTCCTCGCCCCCGCCGGTGTAGCTCACGAAAAAGTTGATGTAAGCCGTCTTGTCCAGCGTGCCGTCGGGCAGCCGGGCCTGCCGGCCCAGGTCCGCCATCTGTCCGGTCAGGTACTGGAGGGCATAGCCCAGGCACCAGGCCTCGATGAGCACGTAGTACATGTAGATGACCACGGGGATCAGCAGGCTGATGACGCCGATGTAAGGCGCCGCCCGGTGGCGCCAGATGGCGCGGTAGATGCCCGGCGTGGAGTTGAACCCGCGCGCCCCGCCGTAACGCCCCATCGCCCACTCCGCCCAGGCCAAAGGCAGGCCCAGGAGCACGAGCGCGATGAAGTAAGGGATCATGAACGCCCCGCCCTCGAACTGCGCCGCCAGGCCGGGGAACCGCAAAAAGTTGCCCAGCCCCACGGCGCTGCCGGCAACTGCTAAGATCACACCGATACGAGTGCCCCAGGATTCCTTGGGTCTGATCAATGGTTCGGCCATAGGTCAGGGGATCCTCATGGGTTAGAGATGTCCAGCCAATCGTCAACACCATACCGCAACAGGCGGTCCATGCAAGCCGGCGGATTCGCCCAGGACGCCCGCCTTGACCGATAAGACAGCCATGACGTCGCCGACCTTCCAGAAACCCGATGGCGCAGAGACCGGCGATGCCGACCGCGTCACCGCCGGCGCCGCGGTGGGCCCGGTGTCGCGCTGGGCGATTCATCGCCGGCTGTACGATTGGGTCCTGGCCTTCGCGCATCACCGGCACTCGACCACCGCGTTATTTTTGCTGAGCCTGGCGGAGTCGAGCTTCTTCCCGATTCCGCCGGACGTTCTCTTGGGCCCCTTGTGCCTGGGCCACCGCCGCAAGAGCTGGTGGTTCGCGACGGTCACCACCTTCGCCAGCGTGCTGGGGGCGGTGGTGGGCTACACCATCGGCTGGGGGGCCTGGGAGGTGATGCAGGACTTCGTCTTCCGGTACGTGCCGGGCTTTTCGCCGGAAAAATTCAGCACCGTGGAGCAATGGTACGACCAGTGGGGCGCGTGGGTGCTCTTCGCCGCTGCGTTCACGCCGATCCCCTACAAGGTGTTCACCATCGCGGGCGGCGTCTTCGCCCAGCCGCTGCTGCCGTTCGTTCTGATCTCCATCGTCGGCCGGGGGCTGCGGTTCTTCCTGGTGGCGGGCCTGTTCTGGTGGGTCGGCCCCAAGGCCGTCCCGTTCATCGACCGCTACTTCAACCTCCTGTGCATCGTGTTCGTGGCGCTCTTGGTCGGCGGCTTCGCCCTGATCAAGCTGCTACACTGACCGCCCTCCAAAACACGAAAGGAGCCGCAACGGATGAACGTGCTGGTCACCGGCGGAGCGGGCTACATCGGCTCCCACGCCGTCCAACGCCTGCGCCAAGCGGGCCACCGCGTGGTGGTGCTGGACAACCTGAGCCGGGGCCACCGCGAAGCGGTCCCCGCGGACGTGCCCTTTGAAAACCTGGACCTGCGCCAGACCGAAGCCCTGACCAACGCCCTGACCCACCACCGCATCGACTGCGTCATGCACTTTGCGGCGCTGGCCTACGTGGGCGAGTCGGTCCGCGAGCCTTTGACCTACTACGACAACAACACCGCGGGCACGGTCAGCCTCCTGCGCGCGATGCAGCAGGCGGGCGTGAACCGGATCGTCTTCAGCTCCACCTGCGCCACCTACGGGCAGCCGGCATCCATGCCCATCGTCGAGACGATGCCGCAGGAGCCGATCAACCCCTACGGCCGATCCAAGCTCATGGTCGAGCACATCCTGCGCGACACCGCCGAGGCCAACCCCGACCTGGCCTTCGCCGCCTTGCGTTACTTCAACGTGGCCGGCTGCGCCGCTGACGGCTCGCTGGGCGAGGACCACGACCCGGAAACCCACCTGATCCCCGTCCTGCTCCAGGTGGCCCTGGGCAAGCGCGAATCAGCCACGATCTTCGGCGACGACTACGACACGCCCGACGGCACCTGCATCCGCGACTACATCCACGTGCAGGACCTCGTCGACGCCCACATCCTCGTGATGGAGAAGCTCGACGGGGCCGCCCAGCGCCAGCGTTTCTACAACCTGGGCATCGGCCGGGGCTACAGCGTCAAGGAGGTGGTCGAGTCGGTCCGCCGCGTCACGGGGTATCCCATTTCCGTTCAGGTGGGCGAGCGCCGGGCGGGCGATCCGCCCGTGCTTTACGCCAACGCCGACAAGATCCGCCGGGAGATCGGCTGGCAGCCGCGATTCACCGACCTGGACGCCATCGTCGAAACCGCCTGGCGCTGGTTCAGCGCTCACCCCGAGGGCTACGCCGCGCCCTGAGGATGACCGCATGACTCAGCCGCAGCACGGTGTGGAACGCCCGGAGCACGCAGGCGAGCCGGATCTGCCGACCTCGCCCTGGCAGCCGCAGCGCGGGCCGATCACGCGGATCGTGGCGTGGCTGATCCTGCTGCTGATCGCGCTGGGCCTCCTGGCCATGCTGATGATGGTGTTCTTCACGCCTTAGCTGCTACGGGCATTCCCCCGGCGTGGCGATGCCCGCGGCGAGCCAGGCTAAGTCCACGGCAAACGACCTGGCCATGCCCCAGATGGCGATGATCGAATTCGCCAAATCAGTTACACCCCCACCGGGGGTCTGGCGCGTGGCCGGTCAGCGGCGGAGGATCTGCTCCTTCACGGGGTAGAAGCTGGTGAGCACCGTCCCGTCCTTCAAAGTGGTGGTGATGATGTAGGAAGCATCGGCGGGCGAGTCCGGTACCGGGGCCGACCAGATGGCTTCCGCCGTGTCGACGTCCGCGTGGAAGATCACGTCGTTGGTCGAGCCCATCTGGACCGACACCTTCGCGACGTTCGAGGCGCCCTTGACGATAAGGCGCAGCGAGGGGACGCCCTTGCCGACGTAGATGTCGTCGAACCAAATCCTGCCCGTTCCAAAGTAGGAGCCAACGTTAAGGCTCATCGCCGTCATCTGCTCGGGGACCGTGATCGAACGGGCCAGGATCTGCCAGCCGTCCTGAGCCTTGCCCTGGCCGGTGCAGTCCGGCTTGAGGAACACCGGGACGAGGAAATTGGGCTTGCCCTGGAGGAAGTACATCCGCTCGTCGAACCGCTCCTTGCCCGCCGAGCCGTGCATCCAAATAAGGATCTTGGCGTTCTCAGCTTTGAACCGGACCGCGACAAAGTAGGTCGCCCCCGGCTCGACCGCGAGGGGTTGAGACCAATAGCCCGCGTAGTCGAGACTGGTGCCCTCGACGAATAAGCTGTCCGGCGGCGACAGAAACTCATCGGTGTCGCGCCGGGCGATGAACGACGCGGCGCGTTCGGGATCGTAGCCCCTGCCGAAGGTCCAGGCGGCGTCGTCAACCAGGTTGGACGAGGCGTCCACGACAGGCTCGAGGTGGACCCGAACCGCTGCGGGGCTCGCAGCCAGGGCAGAGGCGGCCAGAAACACAGCGGTCAAAAGCGTGCACAGGAGCGCTTTCATCGGAAGATTTCCTTGTCTGCGTCGACCATGGGGACCAGTTGCACCTTGGCGCTGCTGCCCTGCATCACGCCGTACCAGTCGCGATAGCGGGTTGCGCTGAGCGTGTTCATGTAGTTGTAGAGGACCGTTTCAAGCTCCTCGGCCGAGCGCCCACGCAGCACCAGCCCGCCATCGGTGCCGCTCAGGAACGGACCGGTCACCGCCTGTGGAACGTCGGGCAGCGTTCGGCCGGACACGAGCAGAATTGTATGGGCCGGCAGGCTAGCATCGGCCTCGATCGCGATGCCTACGTCGAGCCGGTCGCGCTGGCGGGTGTAGCCCCGCAGGTCGACCTTGAGCCCGTCCAGATTCTGGCGGTAGGCGATGTAGCTGCGGTAGAACTGGACCAGCCGATCAGCGAGGAACCGGCTCGAATCGCTGCGGTCGATCACGAGTCGCATCTGCGGCTTTAGGCTCTCATCCAGCATCCGCGCCGCAAGGATCTGCTCCTGCGTCAGGTCCGTCCACCGGGCATGGTAGACGGCTTCCACCGTGGTCGCCCCTGCCGGCAGGGTGACCATCGCCTGGCGGCCCTCCGCCCGGGGCTCAAGCATGGTGTCGCCCGCACGGACCGTGCGGAGAGCAAACCCACGGCGTTCAAGCGGCAGCGCCAGGGCGATCGCGATGCCCTGTTGATTGCCGGGCGTGAGCCGGGCGCGGACCGTAAGCGACGTGGCATCGCTGTGCTGCGTGACATCGGCCGCCTGGAGGCCGGGGGCGGTAAAGACGTATTCCAGGACCTTGGGCTTGCGTGAGGGGATGGTGACGCGAATCTGCGTGGTCTGCGGGTCGGTGAGGCGGTTGTCCGTCGGCTTGCCGTAGTAGTCGGCGAATATGGCTCCAGGCTGCAAGTCCAACTCGTCGGGGAAGATGGTGAGGGTGGTGGTCACAGCGTCGCTGGTGGGGTTGCCCAGGGCGAGGTAGGTGCGCGGGCCGCGGCCGTAGCGCGCGGGCCACAGGTCATCGCGGTCGGCGAGGAAACCGGGCACGGGCTGCCAGATGGCGTCGTTGAGCTCGACCATCAACGGCAGCAGGCGCGTCAGGTATTCCACCCCCGCGGAGAAGTAGTGCTGATAGAGCACGCCGGCGTAGATGCTGCGAAGCGCTGTGTAGTCGGCCAGGCCGCGGATCGCATCGCGGAAGCCCTCGTCAGAGATCGCCGACAGATCGAGCAACTGCTGGGCGTGATAGCCCTCCCACCAGGACAGGCCCTTCTCGCCCATGCCGTAGCGGTGTTGGAGCGGGAAGGGAGGCTCCTTCCGCCAGGGATTGCCCTCGATGATCGCCGCGTCGGTGTGGAAGCTGGTCAGCCAGTGCTGCATCGAGTTGATATTTGTGACCGTGCCCAGCCGATACCCGGTGGCGTTGGTCAGGTTGGCCACCTCGTCCTGGAGCTTGGCAACGGCGACAGCGTTGGCGACATAAGGCCCGCGCTTGTCCCAGCTCTTGTGCTTGATCCGGGCCAGCGCGGGGCCGCGGTAGGTGAGCTGGGGGTTGGGGGAGTCGAAGGCGAAGCCGCTGATGGGCAGCCGCTGGGCGACCTCGCGCAGGCCGTCGCGGATAAACGAGCCGTAGCTGGTCTGGTAGCTGAACATCGCCTGGGCGTCGTCCTGCGGCGGGCCCCACATCTGGCGGTAGACGATGCCGTCGGACTGCTTAGCGGTGATGAGGGCGTCGGGGAACTCGGCGGCGAGCTGCGACTCGGCCCACGTGCCGGAGATGTGGTAATACATCATCGCGACGTTGCACCAGCGCCCGCGCTCGAATTGCTCCTTCTGCCTCGCGAGCCAGACCGACCGGCTGACCGCGCTGGCTTTGGGCATCGGTCGTATCGGCTGGTAGCCCCAGAACCGCTCGGTGTCGGCGATGTCGCCGTTGCGGCGGTAAGGGTTGATGCACCAGTCCCACGAGGCACGCGTCAGGCGAGTCGTCTCGGCGTCGTTGAGCTTCCACGCCTGGTAGGAGGCGCTGATGCCGAAGATCCGCGGGTCGACGTCAGCCCGACGCTTGAAGATGGCGGGGTAGAGCCATTGATAGCGGGCCACCGCGGCCCGCTCGGCATACTTGGGCGAGAAGCCAAAGAGAACGAAGGTGCCCTCGTAGTCGCCCCGCGGGTCCAAAACGATGCGGATGGTCTGCGAAGCCGTGGCGGCGCCGTCGCGGACGGTCAGCTCGGGGATCCACTCGCTGTGGAACTCGTCAGCAGCTAACCCCATCGCCACCCCGCCGCGCCGGCCATAGACGGCCGCCAGCGGGATGCGCTCGATCGCCGAGTCCCATCGGCGGCGCTGGTCCTTGTCGTTCAGGGCTAGCGTCTGGGCCCCGGCGTACAGCCTCAGCCCCTTCGGCGAG
Organism: Phycisphaeraceae bacterium; assembly: GCA_036381755.1. Taxonomy (GTDB): domain Bacteria; phylum Planctomycetota; class Phycisphaerae; order Phycisphaerales; family Phycisphaeraceae; genus DASVCG01. The sequence continues at coordinate 6,216 of DASVCG010000296.1, forward strand.
GGCAGCTCCAGCTCAAACGCGATCATGACCAACTGTTGTTCATCGGTCGCGTTGCTCGCCCGCCAGTGCCACAGCAGCGCATCGTCTCGCTGCTCGATGCGCACCTCGCAGGTGCCGAAGGGGTAATGCACGACAGC
>DASVCG010000297.1:0-3281 GCA_036381755.1 Phycisphaeraceae bacterium
TGTCCAGGTCCAGGTGCAGCAGGTCGTAGCCGAAGCTGAGGTTCTTCGCTTGAAGCGGATCAGGCCGGAAGCGCCCCCGCGATTCGTAGATCGTCAGCCCCAGGTCCTCATCCGTGTCGTCGAGGTCCGCGTCAGCCTGGAACAGGGCCATGCCTTCCAGCTCCGCCCAGGGCGTGACTTGAGCTTCATCCTGCTCCCAGGCTTGCCAGGGCTCCAGCAGCAGGGCTGAACCGGTCTGCGCCGCAACGGGCAAAGCCGCCAGCCAACCCAGCATCACCGCGATAATTCGTTCCGCCACAGCGTACTCCCTGAGGAAACGAATAACCCCTTCAAACGCACGAGCTTTCCTGAATGAATCTGCTGCGTAGCCGGGGCGCTTGGGGGTTATCACTTGTCGTCGAGCAGCTCGACGCTGTTGAACTTTTTGCCTTCGAGCATTTCGAGGCTGGCCCCGCCGCCGGTGCTCACGTGGCTGACCTGGCTAGCTAAGCCCATCTGCTCGATCGCCGCGGCCGAGTCGCCCCCGCCGATGATGCTGACCGCGCCGTTTTGCTGGGTGACGCGGGCGACCGCCTCCGCCACAGCACGCGTGCCGCGGTCGAACGGCGGCTTCTCGAAGACGCCCATCGGGCCGTTCCACACGATCGTCTTGGCGTCGGCCAGCGCCGCCTGGAATTGCTCGATCGTCTTGGGGCCGATGTCCATGCCCTCGAATCCGTCGGGGATGCCGTCTTCGACGACCCGCGTCTGCGTGGGATTGGCGAAATCATCCGCGGCGTGGGTGTCCACGGGCAGCAGGAGCTTGCCCCGGCCTTGCTCGATCATCCGCCTGGCGTCGGGCACCTTGTCCGGCTCGACCAGGCTGTCGCCCACCGATTTGCCCTGGGCGAGGAAGAAGGTGTAGGCCATGGCCCCGCCGATGAGGATGCGATCGACCTGCCCCAGCAGGCGGTCGATGACCGCGATCTTGTCGGACACCTTGGCCCCGCCCAGCACCGCCACGAACGGCCGGCGCGGCTGCGTGATGGCGTCAGCGAGGTATTGGATCTCCTTCTGCACCAGGTCGCCCGCGACAGCCGGCTTGCCCTGGCTCTTCATGGCGCGAGGCACCGCCACCATTGAGGCGTCGTCGCGGTGGGCTGTGCCGAAAGCGTTGTTGCAGTAGATGTCGCCCAGTTGGGCCAGCTCGCGGGCGAAGGCCTCGTCGCCCTTCTTCTCAGCCTTGTGGAAGCGCAGGTTCTCCAAGAGCAGCACCTGCCCCGGCGCAAGCCGGCCGGCCATCGCCTGCACCTGCGGCCCGATGCAATCGGGGGCCAGCTCCACCTTTCGGCCGATCAGCTCCGCCAGGCGCAGCGCCGCCGGGCGCAGGCTGAACGCCGGCTCAGGCCCCTTGCCTTCAGGCCGGCCCAGGTGGCTCATGAGGATCAACGCCCCGCCGCGGTCCAGCACGCTGCGGATCGACGGCAGCGCCATGCGGATCCGCCGATCGTCCGTGATCTGATCGCCCTGCAGCGGAACATTGAAGTCCACACGCATCAACACCTTCTTGCCCGCGACATCCACGTCGGCAATTGTCTTTTTGGCCATGCTCTGCCACCCTCAAATATAAATATCCGAATCCAAAGCAGTTGCCCCCGGACATCCCCGGACCTTCCCCGGATGCCCCCGAAATCCCCGAATATCCCACGGATCGCCCCCTTGACGCCAAGCCGGCTGCAACCGGCGCCGGCTAAGCGCGGACGGCTCCAGCATGATAGCGGATCCGCCCCGCAGCAAGGGTGAAGCCCACGAAAACTGGAGATTGAGCTGGTCAGGTCAATACGCCTGACTGGCCCCAAAGCAGCCGCCCAGCCGGATGGCCGCAGTCTGATAGAGATCGAGCCTGAACCCGTTCCATCCGCCCAATCAGCCGTTTCAGGCGGAAGCGGCCCGATCCATGGGACGCGGCTGATCCAGTCGGCAGTGGAAGAGCGTGAGCCGGAAGCGGGCTCCCCGCCCCGGCTGGCTTTGCAGCTCGAGCTTCCCGCCCATCTGGATCGCCAGACGTTGAGCGATGGCCAATCCCAACCCGTGGCCCGGCTCCTCCCCCCCTGCCGACCGCACCTGGTAAAACGCCTCGAACACGCGGGCCTGATGCTCCGGCGCGATGCCCGGGCCGGTGTCGATCACGTCGAGGATCGCGTCGCGCTTGGTCACCCGCAGCCGAACGCGGATGAAGCCCCGCTGGGTGTACTTGACCGCGTTAGCGACCAGATTGGAGAGAACGCGGTCCATCTTGTTCCGATCCGTGCACAGCATCACGCGCCGGGGCGTGTCCACCTGGACGCGCAGGCCCTTGCGCAGCGCCGCGGACTCATAAAGAGCGACGACCTCGCGCACCATCTGGGCCGCGTCGAACACCTCCTCCTGGATCTGCTCCTTGGCTCCCTCCTCCCGCTCCAGGTCCAGAACGTCGTTGAGCAGGCTGCTGATCTCGCGGACGCAAGCGCGGATGCGGTGGATGACCTGATGGATCGCAGCACGATCCTCCTGCTCCAGGCCCAGCATGATGAGCTCGGCCTGAAGGACCAAGCCGTGAAGCGGATGGCGAAGGTCGTGGCTGAGGGCGTTGAGGAAAAAACGCTGGCGGTACAGTTGGGCGTGGGCGCGGTCCAGCTCGCGGGTGACCTGATCCGCCCGTTGCAGCTTATGGCCCATCCGGTCGACGAGCCCGCTGCCGACCATCTTCCAGGTCACCCCCGCCAGCACCAGCAGCCCAATCAAGCCCAACAACTGCCACACCGGCCGGCCCGTCAGGCACAGGATCAGCATGCCCCCGCTCAGGCCCGATAAGATCAAAAAGCCGCACAGCTCCAGGGTGCTCCAGGAGAACCTGCCAGGTAGCAGTCGCTGCCGCTGCCTCTGAATCTGGATCGCCAGGACCATACAGCCCCCCACCACTGCCAGGTTCAGGGCGACCGCAGGAAATAACCACCACCCGTTTTGATCCAAATCCATTGTACAGAGTTGGTCAAAATAACGACCCTCGGAAAGCCGCTTCAGCATCGCTCGTACCGCTAGCTCATGAGACGACACTGACGACAAGATGTCATCGTCTCCCAATCAGTTTAGAGACCACAAACTCAAAGTGACTGACCGGACGAGCTTTGGAACAACGAAAAGGTGAACGGACAAGCCGACGCGAAAAGGAACTAAGGATGATCGCCGAAGTGGAATCTTGCCCGCGATAACAATAGATTAATGAAGCCGCATGACATATGCAATGATTTTCGTCATGCTGC
>DASVCG010000298.1:0-5751 GCA_036381755.1 Phycisphaeraceae bacterium
GGCCCTGTACGTGGCCTTCTTCCCGCAGCTGGTCGCCGGGCCCATCGAGCGGGCCGACCGCCTGATGCACCAGATCCAGGACCGTCGGCCGCGCGACGCTGACGACGTGCTCGCCGGCGTCACGCGCATCCTCTGGGGCCTGCTCAAGAAGGTCGTCTTCGCCGACTGGCTGGCCGTGTACGTGAACATGGCCTACGGGCACCCCAACGCCGCCACGCCCTGGGACCTGCTGCTGGCCACCTACGCCTTCGCCTTCCAGATTTACCTGGATTTTTCCGCCTATTCGGACATCGCCATCGGCCTGTCGCGCACGATGGGCGTGAAGCTGGTGGAGAACTTCCGCTGGCCGTACCTGTCGCGGAACGTGGGCGAGTTCTGGCGCCGCTGGCACATCAGCCTCTCGACCTGGCTGCGCGATTATCTCTACATCCCGCTGGGCGGGTCGCGCCGCGGCATGGCGCGGACGGCAAGCAACGTCATCATCGTGATGTTCCTGGGCGGGCTCTGGCACGGGGCGGACTGGAAGTTCGCCGTCTGGGGGCTCTACATCGGCCTGGCCCTGGCCGTCCATCACGCCTGGGCCCGCTGGCGGGGCACGCGCGTGGACGAGAACACCCCCTTCGCCTGGCGTCAGGCGCCCGCGATCCTGCTGACGTTCCACGTGATCCTGGTCTCGTGGGTCTTCTTCCGTGCCGAGTCGATGGGGTCGGCGCTGCGGATCTTTGAGCGCCTGGGCGAATTGCGCCTGCCGATGACCTTCAACTGGCCCGAAGCCGACGTGGCCCGCCCGGCGATCATCCTGCTGCTGGCGGCCCTGGCGCACCTGCTGCGCGGCCTGGGGCTGACCCAGCGGCTGGCCCAGGTGCGCTCCCCCGTGGCGGTGGGGGCCCTGTGGGGCGTGATGATCGTGCTGATCGCCCTGCTCTTCGCCCCCATCCGCGCGCGGTTCATCTACTTCCAGTTCTGATCGCCCCCGCCCGGGCTGTTACAATCGCCTTGGGCTCAGGGGAGGACCGCGCATGATCGTGGGTGTCACGGGAGCAACCGGGTTCCTCGGGCGGTACATCGTCAACCGCCTGCTCGAAGCCGGCCACACCTGCCGATGCTGGCACCGGCCCGCCAGCGACCGCGGGGGGTTCATCGACGCGGGCGGCAAGATCCAGTGGATCCCCGGCCGGCTCGACGACCCCGACGCCACGCGCGCCCTGGTCGACGGCGTCGATGCTGTCGTCCACTCGGCGCTGGAGCGCATCGGCACGGGTTTTGGCGGCTTCCAGGCTTCCTTCCGGGATGACCCCTTGGGCATGGCCCAGGTCAACCTCATGGGCAGCCTGCGCCTCATCCAGGCGGCGCGCCAAAGCGGCGTCGAGCGGTTCATCTTCATCTCCAGCGCCGCGGTGCATGATGTGATCCTGCCCGACCGCCCGCTCGATGAAACCCACCCCCTCTGGCCCAAGACCCACTACGGCGCGCACAAGGCAGCGGTCGAAAAATTCGTCCACAGCTACGGCCTGGGCGAAGGCTGGCCCATCTGCGCGCTAAGGCCCACCGCCATCTACGGCGTGGCCCGGCCGGTCGAGCAAAGCAAGTGGTTCGACCTGGTCCGCCGCGTCGCCCAGGGCCAGCCCATCGAGAGCAGCCGAGGCGGCAAGGAGGTGCACGCCGCTGACGTCGCCCGTGCTGTCCACCTGCTGCTGGAGGCCCCAACTAACCAGATCGCCGGCCAGTGCTTCAACTGCTTCGACCTCTACGTGGCGGAGCAGGACGTGGCGCAGATCGCCAAGCGGCTCACCGGTTCCAATAGCCCCATCGCTGACCTCAACCGCGGGCCCAAAAACCTGATCGACACCAGCAAGCTCCGCGCCCTGGGCATGCGCTTCGGCGGGCGGGCGCTGCTGGAGCAAACCGTCCAGCAACTGGCCGAGGCGGCATGACGGGGGATGGGCGATTGGCGGTCGGGAATTTTTGATTTTGCCCGCAAGCCCGCCAATTCCGCTCACTCAATCACTTATCGCTGATTGCGACCCGCCCAGCCGCTGCGGGGCGAAAGCGGCGCGGTATTGGCTGGGGCTTTGCCCGGTGGCGCGCTTGAAGCGCAGGGTGAAGTAAAAAGGATTCTCGAAGCCCACCTGGCGGGCCACCTCCGCCACGCTCGACGTGGTCAGCTCCAGCAACTGGCGGGCGCGGGCGATCCGCTGCTGCTCCAGGAACCGCATCGGCGTCTCGCCCACCTGCTGGCGGAACAGGTGCGACAGGCGCGAGGGCGAGAGCTTGCACACGCGCGCCAGCGAATCGAGGGTGATCGGCTCCGCCAGGTGTCGGCACAGGTAATCGACGGCTTCGCGGATGCGCAGGTCCAGCCGCGCGTAGGCTGAACGCGGGTTGCATTCATCGCACCACAGGAGCGCCGCTTCCAGGGCGTTGAGGCCCAGGGGCACGCGCCTGCGATGGTAGCCGCTCATGATGCGGTGCGCCTGGGCCAGGTGATCGATCACCCGCTGACGCGCGCCGCGGTCCGCCAGGCTCAGGTGCATCACCCCTTCCGCCAGCTCAGGCCAGTTCAGCCAGGCTAACCAGGTGTCGGGCGGAACAAAGTGCGCCCACAAAAGCTCCCACCGGCCGACGGCGGGGTCGGTCTGGTAGCCGTGAAAGCACCCCGGGCGGAACAGCACCACTTCATGCGGCCCCACCGCGTGCTGCCCGTTGCGGTGCATGATCAGCCCCCCGCCGCTGAGCGTGTAGATGATGAGCCAGTCGTGGCAGCCCGTTTCACGCACGACCTCATAGCCCACTCGCTCGTGAAAATGGCCCGTGACCAGGTCCCGGCGGTCAGGCTGATCCCATTCGGTGGGCGACATGACATGATCTTATATGCTTTTAGCACGCCTTTGAATTCCGGACCGTCCGCCGCCGCCGGTAAGATGCCCCGTGATGTGCGGAAAATGCAGCGGTTGCGGGGCCTGTCGGCCGTCGGAGGGCTGCGCCGGCCCGGCTGATCCAAAAGCAGAATCTCAAAGGAGCTTGTCCATGTCGATACGGCTCAGCCGGGAGCAGGTGCAGCAGTTCCACGAGGACGGCTACGTGATGGTGCCGGACTTTTTCCCCGCCTCGTACATGGAGCTGCTGATCAAGATCGCCAAGGCCGACCGCGAGCTGGACCAGCAGGCCTACAACCGCCGCGACGCCCAGGGAGGGGTCAGCCGCCTTCGGCTGCGCTACGACATCGAGCCGGACATCTACGGAGCGTTCGCCTCCTGCGAGCGGATCGTGCGCAACGCCGAGCTGCTCATGGGCAAGGAGGTGTACCACTTCCACCACAAGATGATGCTCAAGCAGCCGCGCGTCGGCGGGGCGTGGGAGTGGCACCAGGATTACGGCTACTGGTACAAAGACGGCTGCCTCTTCCCCGACATGATCAGCGTCATGATCGCGGTGGACCGCGCCAGCCGCAAAAACGGCTGCCTCCAGGTCATCCGCGGCTCGCACAAGATGGGCCGGATCGAGCACGGCATCACGGGCGACCAGACCGGCGCCGACCTGGAACGCGTCGAGGCCGCCCTCAAGCGCATGGAGCTGGTCTACTGCGAGATGGAGCCGGGCACCGTGCTGTTCTTCCACAGCAACCTGCTGCACCGCTCCGACCAGAACAAGAGCGACGACCCCCGCTGGTCGCTCATCTGCTGCTACAACACCAAGGGCAACGACTCCTACAAGGACGACCCGCACCTCCAATACAAGCCGCTGGACGTCTGGCCCGATGAACGCATCCTCGACATCGGCCGCAAGCAGTGGGAGCAGATACAGACCCAGGCCACGGCTGTGGGGAATAAATGAGTAGAGGGCAGGGGGCAGGCCCTATCTTCCCCCCCATCGCTACGCGATCCGCAGCGGCTGGGCCTGGGGGAAGGTGATCTCCAGGCAGGTGAAGTCTTCCTGCACGCTCAGGCGGCCCTGACGCATCGCGGGGGGCAGGTAGACCGTCTCGCCCGGCCCAAGCACCGTCGCGTCCACCGCCTGGCAATGGATCGTCGCCCGCCCGGATAGCGTCATCCAGATCACCGGCTCGTCCGCGGTCAATTCCTGCGTGTAGCCGGCGGACGCCTCAAGCCGGTCCACGTGGAAATGCTCGCACACCACTAACCGTGTGAACGTGAGGCCGTCGTTGCTGATGATCGCCGGCCGCTCGTTGGACCGCACGTCCGGCGGGCCAAAGCGGATGCTCTGCATCGCCTGCTCGATGTGCAGTTCCCGCCCCTGCCGACCCCAGTCATACACGCGGAACGTCGTGTCGCTGGGCGTTTGCACCTCCGCCACCAGCACGCCCCCGCCCAGCGCGTGGCAGGTCCCGCTGGGCAGGTAATGGCACTGCCCCGGCTTGACCTCCACCTTGATCAGCAGCGGCTCCAGATCATTCTGCTCGATCGCCTGGCGGAACCGCTCGGGCGTGACGCCCTCGCGCACGCCCTTGTAGATCACCGCACCGGGCCTGGCCTGCACGATGTACCACGCTTCGCTTTTGAGGAACGCGTCCGGGTGCATCGCGGCGTAAGCGGGGCTGGGGTGCACCTGCACCGACAGGTTCTCCTGCGCATCGAGGAACTTGAGCAGGAGGGGGAACTCGCCCCGCTCGTTGGGCGCTAGATCGCCCATCAGCTCCCTGCGGTGGCGGTGCATCACGTCGTGGAGGGTTTGGCCAGCCAGCGGGCCGTTGGCGATGCGCGATCGCTCCGCGCCGCCGCCTCCGCCGCTGACGGAGGTCTGGCCCAGGTCCGCCAGCTCCCAGGATTCGCCGATGCGCGTCTGCGGCCCGCCGGGCAGCTTCCGCCCCAGCGTCTCCAGCGTCCGCCCGCCCCAGACCTTCTCCTTGTAGATCGGCTCGAGCTTGAGCGGGTAATTGGGCAGGGCCTGCGGGGTCATGCGTCCCATCGCTCCTTACGGGGCCAGCGGATCGGGCCATCGACGCAGCCACAAAGAGGATGCACAACCGGAAACGGCTGTAGCTGCGTCCAGTCCCAATCTTATGAGGTGGACCCGCTCCCCTCCAAATCCGCGGCCCAGGCCCCATCAGCAGGGCGTGCGATCCGCCTGGCCCGTCGCGGGCAGCGGGTTCGGCCGGCCCGCCCAGCCCGCCCGCCTGTCAGCGGTCCGGGCGGCTATACTGTCCCCATCGGCGTCGCGCCCAGGGGCGAGGCGGCCCGACGCCGAGGCTAAAAGAAGCACTCAAGCGGCTTGCGGAGTTTGCGAGGGATTGACGCATGATGCCACGACGCCCGACACGGCAGGTCACGCTGGGCGATGAGCAGCACGGGTACGTCCGCATCGGCGGGGGGGCCCACGGCACGGACCCGGCGCCCGTGTCCGTTCAGACCATGACCGCCGGCTACACCCACGACGTGGAAAAGTGCGTCGCTGAGATCAACAAGCTCGCCGCTGCGGGGGCCGACCTGGTCCGCGTCGCGGTGCCCGAAAAGAAAGACACCCAGGCCCTCAAGGAGATCATCCCGCAGGTCCGCGTGCCCATCGTCGCCGACGTGCACTTCCACTTTCAGCGGGCGCTGGAGGCCGTCGAGGCCGGCGTGCACAAGATCCGACTCAACCCCGGCAACATCAACGACCGCAAGCAGGTCGAAGATGTCATCGCCGCCTGCAAGGCATGCAAGCTCCCCATCCGCGTCGGCGTCAACGAAGGCTCCATCGTCGAGCGCAAGGACAAGCAGAAGCGCATGAAGGAGCTGGGCGGGGTCTTCTCCG
>DASVCG010000299.1:0-2630 GCA_036381755.1 Phycisphaeraceae bacterium
GCGGGCAGCGCCTCCCACGGCTGCTGAGGCGTCGGCTCATACCAGGGCAACTCTGCCAAATCCTCCTGACACCGCGCGCCCAGGCACGTCAGCCACTGGTCCAGCGACGCGGGCTGATGCCCCGCCAGTGCCGCAAAGGCCAGGCAGCCGATCTCCAGATGCTTGATGCGCGAGACGCCTTGCGTGAGCTTCTTGGAATCGTTGACCGCGATCCGGCCGCGACGGTCGCCCACCTGACGGCACACCGCCTGACTCAACCGCTCCCACAACGCCACCCCCGCCCCCGGAAGTGCCCCCGCCCCCGGAAGCTTTTCCGCTTGCGGAAGTTCCTCTGGTGATGCCTCCGGGCGTTCCCCTGACGATGCCTCCGCGGGCGATTCCGCGTGTGGCCCCGGCCCCGGCTGCGGGTCGCGGACCGCGAACACCGTCCGGCCCACCAGCAGCGGCCCGAACATCGGCCCGTAGCCCGCTTCATCAATGCCCGCGTAAACGTGCATGCCAAGGCCACTATACCCCCGGAAAAGACAGAGGGCAGCCCCCCGGAAGGGGTAGGGGGTAGGCGGCAGAGGGCAGGAAAGGCAAAGAGTGAGGTAGGGTTAAGCGGCTATAATGGCGGGTTTATGCAAATCCGCCGCGCCCAGATTGCTGATGTGCCCGCGATGGGCAAGATCATCAACGACTGCGCCGAGTTCGGCCTGATGCTGCCGCGCTCGCTGGCGTCGTTGTATGAGAACGTGCGCGACTACCAGGTGGCGGTGGCGTTCGACAGCCAGGGGGGCCAGCGGGTCGTCGGCGTGTGCGGGCTGGCGATCGTGTGGGCGAACCTGGCGGAGGTGTACGCCCTGGCGGTGGCGCCGGAGTATCGGGGGCGCGGCATCGGCAAGCGGCTGGTGCAAGCCGTCATCGACGAAGCCCGCGAGCTGGGCATCCGCAAGCTCATGACGCTCACCTACGAGCGGGCGTTCTTCGAGAAGCTGGGCTTTGGCATCATCGACCGTCAGCAACTGCCGATGAAGGTCTGGAGCGAGTGCGTGCGCTGCCCGAAGAACCAGGCGTGCGATGAGATCGCGATGCTGCGGGTCCTGAAGGATGTGCCCGAGCTGGTCGTGCCGCAGCCCGCAGCCCCGGCCAAGCCGGTCTCCATGCCGGTGCTGCTGACCTCCTCCGCCCGCCGACCCGCTGCCCTGCCGCCCGAGGAGGGCGACTGACGCGCCAAGCGCAGGCGGTGGCGTCCATATCGGTGAGAATCTCGGCAGGACCCGCCCGATGCTGCTGGGCTGTCTCCATGCGTCGCATGGGTTTGCGAAAGTTGTCTTTTGCCTTGTCCCGCCGACCCCGGGCCGATACATTCAATAGAAGGTCCGAAAAAATCCCTTCTTGACGCCCTGACATCTCGGTTCCGCACAGGAGGTTTGCCATGACGCCCCCTCCCAAACCCTCGCGGCCCATCAGCGAAGAGGATCTGCTGGCCAACGCCATCCCCATCGAGGCGGTCGAGTCGCAGGGGCAGGCGGCCGACGAGCCCCAGCCGCTGGATCTGGCCGGCGAGGACAAAAGCGGCCTCAGCGACACCGGCGGCAGCACGCGGGTCCGGGTCTTCAGCGGCCCACCATCCAACGCCCCGGAGCAGCGGTGGAAGCGGCGGTCCAAGCTCACCGGCGAAGGGGCGGTGCACGTCAAGACGTTTGTCGCCAAGCTCCGGCTCGACGCCATCGAGCACCTGGACGAGCAGATCAACGAGTGGCTCGATCAGCACCCCGACTACGAGGTGAAGTTCGTCACCACCGCGGTGGGGTCGCTGATCGGCAAGGTGACCGAGGACGCGCTGTTCGTGAACGTGTGGGTCTGAGAACGTGCCTGAGGCCCGGTGAAGCCCTGGGGGCTCACGCCGCTGCTGCCGAATGGCGCGGGCGGGCCTTGCACGTCAGCAAGCCGCCAACCTGCTGCGGCTTCGTTCGTATAGATTAATGACAGGGCGATCGGAAAGCGGCTCTCCGGGCCGCAGCCAGGCCGGGCTGATGCTTGACACCGCCCCCTTCACCCGGAAAATAGAGGCGTCCGGCCCCATTCGCTTTCGCCCGGCCGGCTTCAGGCGGGTGTAGCATAGTGGTAATGCACTGGCTTCCCAAGCCAGCTACGAGGGTTCGATTCCCTTCACCCGCTTTGATTTGCGACCCTTAGCCGCCCGGCGGATGACGCCGGGTTTTTTCATGAATTTATGAAACCGAATCGCCCGCCGCGCGAGGATTGCTGAAGCCGCCGCTGGCTGTTTCTGTCGCTGTGATGAGCAGGAGGGTGGTTGTAAACGTCCCCTAGGGGAGTCGAACCCCTGTTTCCAGGATGAGAACCTGGCGTCCTGGGCCACTAGACGAAGGGGACTGCTTAGCGGGCCTCAAACTATAGAATATCCCTCCCTGTCGTCAACCCATCCGCACCCCTCCGCGGCAGCGACTCTGGCGGTAATCGCCCCTCGTGCAGGGACGGCCGTTAACCCGCCCGCGCCCTGCCACAGCAGCGGTTTGCAGGCTGCGCAGCTACTCCCCCAGGCTGTAGATCGCCGCGGGCGCGTCCTCCATGTGAAAGCCGCTGCCTTCATGTCGAAGCCGCCGCGGGTCAGCTTGCCGGATCCA
>DASVCG010000300.1:0-8279 GCA_036381755.1 Phycisphaeraceae bacterium
GCAGGCGCCAGTCCTGGAGCGATCGCAGCTCAGCCAAGTCCACCTGCGGCTGCGACAGCGGCTGGCCGTCCAGCGGGCAGGTGGACCGCTCCAGCAGCACGCGGTGATGCTCCAGCCGTTGCTGCGCGCTGCGGTCGGGAGCATCGGCGGGCTGGGCGTACCACGTGTCGGTCGCCGGGTCGCGCCACAGACCGTTTGGGTGATCGGGGCAGTAGGGGCCGGTGATGAGCGCGTACTGATACACCCACCCCACGCCCGTGGCGTCTGGCCCCAGTTGCGTCTGCGCCGCAGCGGGCAGGCGGTCGCGCACCGTCGCCAGTTGCTCCAGCACCCGGCTGCGCGCCCAGTAAAGATCGGTGCCGTCCTCAAAGATGACATACACAAAACTGGTGCCGAACATCGACTGCCCGCGCACCGCGTGCGTGCGCGGCAGGGCCAGCATCGCGGTGGTCAGCGGGTAGGTCACCTGGTCTTCCACCGTCTGCGGCGCTTGACCGGGATAGTCCGTGCGGATGATGACCTGCACGTCGGAAAGGTCGGGAATGGCGTCGACGTTGATGCGCGCCGCGGACCACGCCCCGCCCGCCACCAGGCATGCCGTCAGCAGCAGCACCGCCAGGCGGTTGTCCAAACACCAGTCGATCAGCCGGGCGATCATGGCGTAGCCCCCAGATGAAGCGCGCCCCCCTCATGAGGCACGCCCGCCAGGTGAGGCCGATCCTCCGGTTGGGGGCCGGTGCCGTGTTGATGAGCCGGGGCTTCACGCGCCGGCTGAGATGGCTCGCCGCCCATCATCTTCGCCATCGCCTCGCGGATGCGGCTTTCGCTGTCCAGCAGGAACTGCCCGCTGGTCACGACGCGCTGGCCCGGCTCGACGCCCTGCAAAATCTGAATCCGCCCGTCCGCGGTCGTCATGCCCGTCACGACCTCCCGCGGCTCGAAACGCCCCCGGCCACGGCTCACGAAAACCAGTTGACGCTCGCCCGTGTCGATCACCGCTTCGCGGGGCACCAGCGTCGCCTCGGGCGCTGCTGTCGATTCCAGCCGCACCTGCGCGAACATGCCCGGCTTGAGCAGGCCATCGGGGTTCTCCAGCTCCAAACGGACGCGGGCCTGACGCGCCTGCTCGTTCAGGAATGGATCGATGTACGTCACCCGCCCCTCGAACGTGCGCCCGGGCAGGTGGGAGAGCGTCACATCCGCCCGCTGCCCCAGCTTCACCATCGGCAGGTCGGATTCGTACACCGTCACGATCACCCACACGCGCGAAAGGTCCACGACCTGCGTGAGCCGGTCGCCTTCCTTGAGCCAGCCGCCCTCGTAGCCACCCATCATGCGGACCACGCCGTCGATGGGGCTGCGCACTTCATACGTCCGCGGCGCTTGACCATTGCGGAGGATGGCGTCGATCTGATCTTCGCTGACGCCCTTGATCGCCAGCGCCTCGCGCGCCGCCTGGAGCATCAAGCGGTTCTGCGCCGCTGCGTCATCAGCGAATTGCGCCGCCACGAGCAGCTCCTGCGCCGCAGCAAGCACCTGCGGGCTGTGCATCCGCGCCAGCACCTGGCCCTGCTTCACGGGCATGCCCTCGTAGTTGGCCAGAAGCTCTTCGATATAGCCGTCAGCCCGCACCACCACGTCGCGCACCCGCCGCGGATCAGGCTGCACCACGCCCACGGTGCGCAGCTCCTTTACCAGCGGCTCCGCGGTCGCCTCCGCGATGCGCACGCCGATGTTCTGCACCACCACCGGGTCGATGGCGATCTGGGCGCTGAATCGCTCCGGATCGACCGGCGTTAGCTCCATGTGGCAAATCGGGCACAGCCCCGGCTCAGGCGAAACCACCCACGGGTGCATCCCGCAGGTGTACCAGCTTTGGCTGGCAGCCAGCGTGTCGCTGCGCGCTTCGCCAGGCTCATCCTCGCTGCGCAGCAGGAGGAACATGCCCGCAGCGGTGCCCGCAAGCAACAGCACCGCCAGCGCGACGGTGACGATCATCGAAACCTTTTTCAACACAGGCCGCTTGGGTAGGGGGGATGACTCACTCATGGCTGCACCTCCAGCCGTTGGGCCCAGGAGGGTTGTAAACTCGCCTCTTGAGTCGCAGCGGGTTCGGATGTTGCTTCAGGAGGCGTGGGAAGGGGCCACTGGCCGCCGACCGCTTCGCGCAGGTCCGCCAGGGCAATACCTAGCCCGCTCACGCTCTCCTGGTGGATCAGCTCCAGCGCCAGCAGCCGCTGCCAGTCGTCCAGCACATCCAGGAGATCCGCGCTTCCCGCGCGGTAGCCGGCCAGGCCCGCCTCCAGCGCCTGGCGCGCCTGGGGCAAGATCTGCTCGCGCAGCATCCGCACCTGCTCCTGCTGGCTCTGAAGAGCCAGCAAGGCGGACTGCGCTTCAAAGAAAACCTGCCGCTGCTGGTCGGTCAGTTGGGCCAGGGATTCAAGAACGCCCGCACGGGCCTGGCGCTGCTCAGCCTCGTAGCGGCGCGTCCAGATGGGCAGGTTGAAGCCCACGTTGAACCACCACTCATCCTCTTCGCCGTCCATCGGCTCGTAGCTGACGCCCAGCTCCAGATCGGGGATCGGGCTGAGCCTGGCCAGGCGCAGCCGCTGACGGTGGGCCGCCACCTGTTCGCGGAGAGCCTGGAGCGACGGGTGATGCTGAGCCGCCAGCGTCAGGATCGCGTCCTGCTCCAGCTCCACGAAGGTCGGCTCCAAAGGCGCCGGCGTGGGGATCGGGGCATCAGCAGAACGATCCAGCAGGCGGTTGAGCAGCGCCGCAGCGGTATCGCGCTGTTGTTGCAGAGCAGTGAGTCTGCGATCCACTTCGCTCAGCTCAACCCCAGCACGCAATGCATCAGCCTGACCAGCAGCGCCGGCACGCAAGCGCGCCTGGGCGATGTCGCGGATCTGCTCCAGGACGCGGAGGCTCTGCTGGGTCTGCTCGATGGACCGGTCAGCAAGGTAAAGCTGCCAGAACGCCCGCCTCGCCGCCGCTGCGGTCTGCTGCTTGATACGCTCCAGCTCCGCCGCAGCCGCTGCCACCTCCTGCTGCGCGACAGCCCCTTGCGCATCGAGCTTGCCGGGCCAGGGGAAGCGCTGGCTCAGCTCAAGCTCCGCCTCCGTCGAGCCCGTTCGGCCCAACCGCATCACCCGGAACATGGGGTCGTCCAGCGAGGTTTCCTGCGGAATCCGCTGCGAAAGCCCAGCCAGGCGATACCTCGCCGCCCGGACGGTCGGCGAACGCTGCACCGCCAGGCGGGCGTAGTCCTCCGGCCCGGATTCAGGCCCAAGCGCCAAAGCCTCCCCCTCGCCGGCATCAGCCGTGGCAGCGGGTTGGGCGGCCTGGGCGCGGAGGTCGGCATCGCGTGCATCGCGGGCGGTCGGCTCATCCAGCCACGCGTCGAACGGGCCTGGCGGCGAAGCGCAGCCCGTGCCGATCATCGCCGCCGCAGCCAGGACGATCGCCCGCCACGCCACGCCGCTGCGGACGCCTGGGGTCGCAGGGGTCACGTTCATCCGTGGTTCTCCCCCTGCGGCGCAGCACCCTCATGCGAATGCTCGTGATGCCCGTGATGCCCGTGATGCTCATGCGAGCCGGCCTGGTTAGCAGGCTCCTCGTGCCCCGCAGCCGGGGCAGACTCCGCGGACTCCTTGGACGCTGCGGCCGCGGCATCCTGGGACGCCGCCTCGTCGAGCATCCGCAGGTAGTTGTCCGCGTCCTCCCTGAACATCTCCTCGCAGTCCGGGCAGCAGAACTTGATCTGCCTGCCGTTGTAGGCGATCTCGTATGGCCCACCCATCGAGCCCAGCTCCTGGCCCGACACGATGCAGTAGTCCAGCGGGTAAGGCACCAGCGCCGTTTGGGTCGTGGGGGCTGTGGCAGGCGAAGCGGATGCGGAGGACGAATCCGGCTGTGTGGAGGGCGAATCTGCTTGCGCAGCGGGCGGTTCCGCGGTGGCTGCTTGGGCGGTCATCGGCTCCTGCGTCGCGGGCGATATCACGATGGGTGCTTTCGCCGCGGGCGCTTCTGATTGCATCGGGGCCGATTCGGAGCAGCCCGCCCCCCAGATGGCGGCACTAACCAGCATGCTGCACGCGATCAGGGCCAGGCGATGCCGGGGATAGTCGATCATCTTGTTCTGCTGTGGATGGCTCATCGAAGGACTCCTTGAAAAAGGGTGCTCAAAAGCACGGGTTTGCGCGGGCGACGGCCAGCGGGCAGGCTCGCCAGCCACCGGCTGCGCCCAGGGGAAACGTTGGATGCACGGGCATCCGAGTGTCGTCTTGTGTCAGGGTGATGTAGGTTCGGCGCCCGTGGGCGCGCCACGGCATCAGCCGCTACGCGGTTCGCGCAGAGCTAAGCAAAACCTTTCGCGCAGGTCCGCGCAGCATGAAGAGAGGGAACTAGATCGTCAGCAGGCAGTGGCGCGACACCAGCGTGTCCGGCACAAGAGGCGTCGGCGGGCCTTGCGCCCATGCCGCCCGCGCCAGGGTCAGGCTCGCCGGAGCCAGGCTCGCGGGAAGCGGGCAGGCCAGCCCGTGGCCGACCGGGTGATCCACGCCACGCAGGCCCGCCGGGGCCCAGTCAGACGTGTCCAGCGTCGCGCTGGGTGCTTGAAGCTGACAGTGCGGGCAGGATTCCGGAGCCGAAGCCGGAGCAGGGGATTTTTCAGCAGGAGCAGGAACGGGAGCAGGAGCGTGATGAGCGGGCGATTTTTCAGGGTCAGCAGGGCGGTCCTGGCTCGACGCAGGCTGCGGGCAGCAGGCGTGCGCGTCATTTCCGGGAACTCCGGGGGCCGTGGGGGCTGGAGCGGGCCAAGCGGGTTGGGCGACCTCCAGCCGAACCGCCCTTGGCGATGCGCCGGCCTCTGCCGGGCCGCAGGGACACCACAGCCCCGCGCCTGCTGCGGGCAGCGCCGCGGCCAGCCCAACCATGATGGCTTGCAGAACCTGTCGCATCGGTCGCGTCCGGGGCCGATCAGCCGGTCGGCTCCCATTATAGCCTGCTCGGCTCGGGGGCAACGCTTCCTTAGCGCAAGGGGTCGATTCCGATAAGCCCTGAGCCCGTCGCATCGGCCGGCGGAAGCGGTAAGCCGGCCCGGAGCCCCCGGATCATCACACCGGCGAGGGCACGGTTTCCAAAATCTGCTGCATGATCCGCTGGGCGGTCACGCCGTCCGCGTCGTGCGTGTGGGTCTTGGGGATCACCCGGTGCGCCAAGACGGGGATCATGTTCGACGTGATGTCATCGGGCACCACGTAGTCCCGCCGATGCAGCAGCGCCGCGGCCTTGGCCGCCCGGATCAGCGCCAGCGAGCCGCGGGGCGACACGCCCACCTGGAGCTGCTCGTTCGCCCGCGTCGCGTTGGCGATCCGGATCACGTAATCCACCAGCGTCGGGTCGATCTGCACCCGGTCCACCTGCCCCTGAAGCTCCACCAGGTCCTCCGCGGTCATCACGGGCTTCAGGTCGTTCAAGGCGTTGCGCGACGGGTCCAGCGTGACGATCCGCGCCTCGTCCTCCGCGCTGGGGTAGCCCAGGTGGAGCCGCATCAGGAAGCGGTCGAGCTGGCTCTCGGGCAGGAAATAGGTGCCCTCGAACTCAAAGGGGTTCTGCGTGGCGATGACGATGAAGGGCTGGATCAATCGGCGGGTGTGCCCGTCGATCGACACCTGCGCCTCGTTCATCGCCTCTAAAAGGGCCGACTGCGTCCGCGGCGTGGTGCGGTTGATCTCGTCCGCCAGGACGATGTTCGAGAAGATCGGCCCGGGCTTGAAGACGAACTCGCCCTTTTGCTGGTCCCAGACCGTCACCCCCAGCACGTCGGAGGGGAGCATGTCCGGCGTGAGCTGGATGCGCGACAGCGAGCAGTCCAGGCTCTTGGCCAGGGCCGTGGCCAGCATCGTCTTGCCCACCCCCGGTACATCCTCGATCAGCATGTGCCCGCGGGCCAGCAGGCATGTGATGAGCTTGTCGATGGCCGGCTGGTTGCCGATAAAACACTTTTGGATGTTGCTCCGCAGGCGCTCAAGCCGGTGCATGCACCACTCCAGATTCTTCGCGGGCAAATCGCCAGTATAACGTGTTCGGGGCCGGCAAGCTTGCAAGTCGGCAAGATCCGCCCCCCGAGGGCCGATAGGTTGGCCCACGGGCCCTCTGTGCCGATACAATCAACAGCCGGTTCGATCCCCATGACCTGGTCGGCCCGATCCCCGGCTGGTCGGGCCCCTTGGGTTGCCACGAGAGCGACGACACTTGCCCGAATTTTTCGCCCCGTTATCTCAGCTTCTCCAGCGGGTCCTGGGCTACCTCCGGACCGAGCCGTTCGAGGTCCTCATCGAACTGGCGGTTATTTGGGTGGTGGTCTACGTCGTGTTCCGCTTCCTGCGCGGCACGCGCGGGGCCCGCGTCATCAAGGGCGTCGCCGTGCTGCTGATTATCGGTACCTTGACCATCCAGGTGCTCGGCCGGGAAAACGCCTTCGAACGGCTCAACTTCCTCTACAGCAACTTCCTGGCCTTCGCCTCGCTGATGCTGGTGATCGTCTTCCAGCCCGAGCTTCGCCGGGCCCTGGTCCAACTGGGCGAAGCCCGCTTCTTCCGCCAGACCGGCCTGCGCAAGGCCAGGGTGGTCGAGGAGTTGCTGGCCGCGGTGCAGTACCTGTCCAGGAACAAGATCGGCGCACTGATCGCCATCGAGCAGCAGGTGGGCCTGGGGGGGATCGTCGAGGTGGGCACCCGCCTCGACGCCGAGGTCAGCAAGGAATTGCTCAACACGATCTTCTGGCCCGGCTCAGCCCTCCACGACATGGGCGTGGTCATCCGGGGCGACCGCATCGTCGCCGCAGGCGTTCAGTTCCCCCTGGCTGAGGGCGAGAACATCCCCCAGGAACTGGGCTCCCGGCACCGCGCCGCCATCGGCCTCTCGCAGGAAGCCGACGCCCTGGTCATCGTCGTCAGCGAAGAAACCGGCACCATCAGCATCGCCGAGCGAGGCAGTCTCACCCGCGGCCTCACCGCCGACGAGCTGCGACCCATCCTCACCCGCGGACTCGGACGCATTACCATGGGCGAGCCCAGCGAAACCATGACCGCCAACAACCAGGAGCCCGCGGCGGCGACCCGCGGGGGCAATCGCACCGATGGATGATCACAACGGCCTGCTCCAGAAGATCGAAACCTGGGCAATCGTCACGGTGATCTCCGTGCTTATCTGGCTCTACGCCGAGGGTGAGGCCGTCACACGCTACAGCGAACGCGTGCCCATCCGCCTGGTCCCGCCCGTCGGCCGACAACTGGCCATCGACATCCCCGGCCGCGACGGCGGCGAGGCCTCCGAAGTCATCTACGTCACCTTCAAGGCCTCCACCGGCCAGCTCACCAAAATCAAGGAACGCCTCCAGCAGGGGCCGCTCCAGATCGAGGTCGCCGACCAGCCCGGCGAGCAGGTGCTGGTGCTCAAAGACGAACTGCTGGAAACCCCCCTGGGCCAGTTGGGCGTCAACATCGTCACCACCGACCCAGCCACGCTCACCGTCCAGGTCGAGCCGCTCCAGACGCTGACCATGCCCGTGGGCGTCGACCGCGGCCAGGTGCTGCTGGCCCAGCCGGCCCTGGTCGAGCCCCGCGAGGTGTCCGTCACGCTGCCCGCCCGCCTCCTCGAGCAGGCCCGCGGCATGAAAGTATGGGCCCCGCTGGACCTGGCCGAGCTGGGGCGGCTCGAGCCCGGCGTGCCCCAGACCTTCGACGTCCCTCTCAGCGTGCCCGAAGAGCTTCAGACCCCCTGGACCGACCTGGAGCCCGACGTCGCACGCGTCACCGTCACCATCAGCAAGCAGACCGACACCTACGTCGTGCCGCGCATCTCGGTGGAGGTGCAGGCCTCGCCCCTGGTGCTGCGCCGCTTCGACCTGAACATCAGCGATGAGTACCTGAACCTGCTCGAGGTGCCCATTACAGGGCCGGCGGACGTGATCGACCGCATCCGCAAGGGCCAGTTGAGCATCAGCGCGGTGGTGCGCCCCACCCTCAGCGAGCTGGAAAGCGGTACACGCACGCTGCCGGTGCAGTTGAACCTGCCCCCGGGCGTGACCGTCCAGGCCCCCTTGCCCCCCGTCCCTGTGGAGGTCACCCCGCACAGCGCCGCCTCCTCCACCCAGGGCGGATGAACAGCAGGGGAGAGAGGGCAGCGGGCAGACGGCAGGATAGAGGGTAGAGGGCAGACGGTAGGGGGCAGTAGGCGCTGACAAAATAGCCCGCCCCCCAACGGGCGCGCGG
>DASVCG010000301.1:0-2472 GCA_036381755.1 Phycisphaeraceae bacterium
CTGACCGGCCGTAGTGTCCGGCAATTCATGACCCAGTCCGCCCGATCCGAGGCGCGGTTCGTTTATGAACTGCCCGAACCCGGCGCGACCGAGATCGAAGCTGCTGTGCAGACGGCAGAGGGTGAGGTTTACGAGTTTCAGATCGTGCCCGCCTCCACCGCGTCGCTGCCGCAGCTCCTGGCCCACTTCGATGTCACGCTGATGAACCCGCGGGTGCTCAGCGGCTTGTTCATCGGCGTCATGCTGGTGTTCGTGTTCTGCGCCCTGACGATGAACGCGGTGGGCCGCGCCGCTTTCACCACGATGCAGGAGTGCCGCAGGCAGTTCGGCGTCATGCGCGAAGCGTTCAGAAAGCAGGGCATGAGCGAGGCTGACATCGCCAACCCGCAAGCGTGGCCCTTCGAGGTAAGCGCGGATGGCAAGACTTATCCTGATTATGCCCAGTGCGTGGCGATCTCTACCGCTCAGGCGCAAAAGAGCATGATCGTGCCGGCGATGCTGGCGCTGGTCGCGCCGATCGCCACGGGTCTGGTGCTGGGCGTGGCGGGCGTGATGGGCATGCTGGCCGCGGCGCTGGCTGCCGGCTTCGCTGTGGCCATCTTCATGGCCAACGCGGGCGGAGCGTGGGACAACGCCAAAAAATGGATCGAGACCGGCCAACTCGGCGGCAAAGGCTCCGACGCACACAAGGCCAGCGTCGTGGGCGACACCGTCGGCGACCCGTTCAAGGACACCTCCGGCCCCTCGCTGAACATCCTCATCAAGCTCTTGAGCATCGTCAGCGTGGTGTTCGCCGGCCTGATCGTGAAATACTCCCCCATCGTCGCCGCCTGGCTGAACCTGGGCTAGATCAGGGGGCAGGGGGTAGAGGGTAGACGGCAGGAAAAGGCAAACCACAGAGGCACAGAGAAGAAAGAGAGATTGAGGATTGGGGTTGGGGGTCCCTAATCATTCAGCCCTCTCCTCCGCTTGCGGGGGAGCCCCCGGAACAAGGCAGGGTGAGGGGGCTGAGCAAGAGGACAACCCCGATCGGCAGCAGAGCCCGCAAAAGCAGCCTGAAACGCGCTTATTCCATCTGCTGCGCCATCAGCGCGTGTTGATGGCGCAGCGGCTCAAGGCGCACCGCCAGGTACTCCTCGATGCTCGCTGGCGAAAGCAGGCCCGCAAAGGCTTGCCGCATCTGCTGGCCGGCTGCTTCCGCTTCCTCCAGATAGCGGCAAAAGTGACGCCAATGCCTCAACCCCATGCCGGCGCCGGAGTCCCTGCAAGCCAACCGATTCAGGGCAAGCTGCTCCTGCAACCACTGGGCGTAGATCCACGCGAGTCTGCGGGCCTCGTGCAGCGCGCGCATGGCAGCGTGGCATTGCTCAAAACGCTGACGCTCACCCAGCGCGTCAAGCAGCTCCAGGCACGCCTCCCGCCCACGCGCAGGCGGCGCTCCATCGTGCAGGATCACGCCTGATTCGATCAAAGCATCGAGCGCCGCATCGATCGGGGCCTTTTGCGGCGCGTGCGTGTTGTTGCGGCTCCACCCGGTGGCGATCACCCCTTTGAGCTTCAGCCGCTGGGCGATCTCCAGCCAGCCGACGGCGTTGGGGCGACGCTGGGCGGGATCGGGCAGATCGCAGGTGAAGGCGTCGGGCCCCTTGTACGCCGTGCCCGCCCAGAGCCGCGCCCCCTGCGCGTGCAGCCGCTCGATCACCCGCGTGTTGTAATGCTGCTGCGGGTCGTCCGTCGGCGTGCCGTGATAGCCCCAGATCACCACGTCCGCTTTCCGCGTCAGTCGATTCAGATAGGCAGGCTCCCATCGAGCGATCATGTCATGCCAGATCAGCGGGCGGATGCCCTGCTGGATCAGCCTGTCGAGGATCGGCTCGATGAAGTGCAGGAAGAGTGCCGCGCCGCCGTGACGCTCTACATAAGCGCGTGTCTGCGGGTGCGTGCCGAACGTCCAGGCCTCATCGCCGCCCACATGAAAATGGCGCAGGCCAGGGGTGCGGTCGATCACATCGTCGATCATCCTCTGAATCAGCGCCGCAGCGCCGTCGGCCAGGGGGTTCAAACCATCGGCACGGTCGGGAACCTCGCGCAGGGCGTGATAGTCCGGCACGCTCAGCACGGTTTCCATATGCCCCAGCGTCTGCACCAGCGGGATGATCTCAAGGCCCAGCGCCGCGGCGCGCTGGTGAAATGCATCCACCTCCTGCTCGCTGTAGTGCTCGGGCGAGCGGAAGCGAGGATCGACGCGCCAGGGAAACTTATCCTCCCACTCGACCAGGACCGCGTTGAAGCGGGCCGCGGCGAACAAATCGAGCAGGCTGATCAATCGCCCAGGCGTCGGCGCACAACCTTTGAAATCCAGGTGAACCGCGCGAAGACCCACCACGGGCGTTTGGCGGCGAAACAGCCCCCGGATCGCTGGCATTGGCTGACGGGGATGGTCCAGGATCGCGTCTGACATGCTTTACCTTA
>DASVCG010000302.1:0-3098 GCA_036381755.1 Phycisphaeraceae bacterium
CCTGGGGTTGGGCACCGCGGGCGTGATCGTCTTCGACCAGGACACCGACATGGTCGCTGTCGCCCGCAACATCGCGCGCTTCTTCGCGCACGAGTCCTGCGGCCAGTGCACCCCCTGTCGTGAGGGCACCGGCTGGATGTACTGGATCCTCAAGCGCATCGAGGCCGGCGACGGCACGACCAAGGACCTGGACCTGCTGCTGGAGCTGTCCGGGTCGATGGGCGCGATGCCCGGCACGACCATCTGCGGCCTGGCTGACGGCGCCAACTGGGCGGTGCGCACCATCCTCAACAAGTACTGGGATGAGTTCGAGGCCCGCGTCCGCAAGGAACGGTACGTCTCCCTGGCGGTGATCGGCTCCCGCTAGATAGATAGCGGGTAGGGGGTAGACGGTAGGGGGCAGGCGCAGGCAAACCGCCGAGACGCCAAGCGCGCCAAGAAGATCGCCAAAGAGAGAAGATTCACCACAGAGACACAGAGAAGATAAGAAAAGAGATTGAGGGAGTTAGCAGTTCTTAATCATTTAGCCCTCTCCCCTTGGGGAGAGGGTTTTTGTTTTTCTGACCTCTCCCCCTCTGGGGGAGCGGGCTTTTTATGTAGCCGCTCTTTCTTCGTAAATAGGGGAGAGGCCTTTTGATGCGGTCCCGGCCTCGATTGGTGACCCTGATTTTTCTGACTTCTGCCCCTACCCTCTACCCGCTGTTCTAGCCCTTGGGGGTGGGTTTGGTTTTTTCGATGACCTCGTCCACCAGGCCGTACTGTTTGGCCTCCTGGGCGTTGAAGAACTTGTCGCGTTCGGAGTCTTCCTCGATGCGCTTGATGTCCTGGCCGGTGTGGCGGGCCAGGATCTCGTTGAGCTGGTTCTTGGTGCGGATGATTTCCTCAGCCTGGATGGCCACGTCGGTGGTCTGGCCGTAGACCCCGCCGTAGGGCTGGTGGATCATCATCTTGGCGTGGGGCAGGCTGTAGCGCTTGCCCTTGGTGCCAGCAGCGAGGATGACCGCCCCGCCGCTCATCGCCCGGCCGATGCAGTAGGTGGCCACGTCGCAGTCCAGGAACTGGATGGTGTCGTAGATGGCCAGCGTGTCATCAACGCTGCCGCCGGGCGAGTTGATGTAGAGGTTGATGTCCACGTCCTTCTTCTGGTTGGACAGGTACAGCAGCCGCATGATCACGCCCGTGGCGGAGGCGTGGTTGATCTCGCCCACGAGGAAAACCACGCGGTTCTCCAGGAGCAGTTCGTCGATGGTCATCTCCCGGTAGCGGTAATAAGGCGCCGGGCCGGCCATGGCCATGTTCACGGGATCCAGCGGACCGGCGGCTGGGCTGCCGGGGGATGGCGCGGTCAGGTGCTTGCTGGGCAGGTGAATCTGAGAATGCTTCATGATTCGGCTCTCACAGTTGCAATCGGAAATTCCCGCCGATCAGCGGCAGCGGCAAGCGGGCCGCGGCGCGTCTGACGGCAAGGCATGATCATAGCCGCTTGAACCGGACGGGGAAACCGCGCAGCACGTCAGCCGGGGGGCGGGCTGGACCTTAAGGCGTCTGGGCTGCGGAGGGCTTGTCCGCTGGAACGGGGCTGACCAGGATTTTGGCCGCAGCGGCGGTGCCCATCGTGACGGCCTGTCGGCCGGCGGGGCGCAGCGTGACCGCCTGCGCCGAGTTGCTGCGCGATTCCACCGTCACGTCCGAGCCCGGCGCCAGGCCCTGCTGATCCACGAACTGGAGAAACTCGACGCTCTGGTCGATCACGCGTGCCACGCGGAAGGTGTCGTCCACGGGGCAGTCAGCGAGGCTGGCCAGCTCGCGGGATTCGGGGTGGCCCTCCGCGGGGGGAATCGGGTCGCCATGCGGGTCCGTGTCCGGGTAGCCCAATAGCGCGTCGATCCGCTCGAGCACCTTGTCGGAGATGGCGTGCTCGAGCTCCTCAGCCTCGTCGTGCACCTCGGACCAGTCCAACTGGAGCACCTCGACGAGGAATTTTTCGATCAGGCGGTGACGGCGGAGCACCTGGAGCGCCAGCCGCGTGCCCTGGGGCGTCAATTGCACCCCGCCACGGGGGGTGTAGTCCACCAATTGGGCGTCCGCCAGGGCCTTGACCATGGACGTGACCGTGCCCGGTGCGACGTTCAGGCTCAGGGCAAGCTGGCCCATCGGCATGCGCTGAAAATCGTTGTCCTGCTGCCACAGGTAAATCTGCTTGAGATAATTTTCGACGGTCGAGCTTGGCATGATGGTTGTAAGCTCGGCTAATAAAGCCTTTTATGCCATCTTTGGCCCCTGCGCCGACCAATGGCGGGTGCGAAGAACCTATTGACTTGATCCAAGTATACGCTATGTTTATTCAAAAATGCTATTTTGGTTATCCAAAATTGGTTGGATCCGGTCACCGAAATAGAGGGTTCATCGGCTGTGGACGCGATAGGGCCGAACATGGGGCCAAACAAGCGCCAGCCCCTCACCGGAAGGGGCGTGCCAGGGCGTGAGCGGGGCGGAGGCGGGGTTTTTTTGTCCCTGGCGGGGTGGCTGGTGCTGACAGCAGCGGTCTGGGGCCTGGCAGCGGGGTGCAGCCAGCAGGGGACCGCTGCGCAGTCGGAAGGGGCGGAGGGGGCGGATCAATCGCAGCAGCGCAGGCCGGTGGTGGTGGCGACCACGACGATGATCGCCGACCTGGCCGGCGTCCTGGGCGGCGAGCAGATCGAGCTGGTCTCGATCATGAAGGTGGGCGAGGACCCGCACGTCTATGACGTTCGCCCGCGGGACGCCCAGGCCATCGCCGGCGCGGACCTGGTGCTGATGAACGGCCTGCACCTGGAGGCGACGCTGCTCCACGTGATCGAGCACAATGCCAGGGGGAAGGTGGTGAAGCTGGCTGAGTCGCCGCAGATCAAGCCGCTGACCTGGGCGCAGGGCTCAGGGGCGATGGACCCGCACGCCTGGATGAGCGTGCCCAACTTCAAGGCCTACGCCCAGGCGGCGAGGGACGCCCTGATCGAGCTGGACCCCGCCCACGCGGATCTTTACCGCCAGCGTGCCCAGGATTACCTGCGCCAACTGGATGAGCTGGACGCGTGGATCCGCCAGCAGTTCGCCGCGGT
>DASVCG010000303.1:0-3915 GCA_036381755.1 Phycisphaeraceae bacterium
CACGCCCGCGGAGCACTACATCATCGCCGACCAGTGCCTCCAGGGCGGCGTGAAGCACCTGGTGAGCCTGGCGCCGCGCTACGTGGGCGATTTTGAAAAAGGCGTCGACTTCAAGGGCGATCCCAAAGCCTTCGAGGATTCGCTGGCCCAGCACGCAGCCATCGCCCGCCAGCTTGGCCCCTACAAGCTCAGCCTGCACTCCGGCTCGGACAAGCTGTCGATCTACGCCGCCTTCGCCCGCATCACCAATGGGCTGTTCCACGTCAAGACCGCGGGCACCAGCTACCTGGAGGCCCTGCGCGTCGCCGCCCGGCACGACGGGGCGCTGTTCCGCCAGATCATCGACTTCTCGCGCAGCCGCTTCGACACCGACAAGGCCACCTACCACATCTCCGCCCAGCTTGACCGCGTCGCCCCCCCCGCTGACGTCGCCAGCGACGCGGACTTGGAGCGGCTTTACCTCGACGAGAATGACGGCAGACAGATCCTGCACGTGACCTTCGGCTCCGTCCTCACTCACGACCAGCTCAAGCCCGCCCTGCTCCAGGTGCTCCAGAGCCACCCCGACACGCACCGCCAGGTGCTGGCTCATCACCTGGGCAAGCATTTGGAAGCGCTCACCGCAGGCATGCCCCAGCATCAGACCGCTTAGCGCGATCCCCGACCGCCCTCCCGGACGCCCCCAGCCACTGGAAACGTGCGTCAGGGAAGGCGGGCCGTGGGGGGCGTAAATGACAAACGCCCACCCCGCTGCCCTATGATTTCTGCCTCCCCATGGGCCGGCGGGGGGGCAAGATCAGCCCTGCCGCCTTGACGCCCGGGAGCGGGGGCACTACTTTTTTAGGCTCGGCCGTCTACGCTGAAAGGGCCCGGCAGGGCCAAAGGCGGCCTTAATAGAAAGATCGTTGGCTTTTTAGAAAGATCATTGGGACAAGGTTCGCCCCATGCTGCCGTGTCAACGCAAAACCAGTTCACAGTCCAAGATGCGTCGTTCTCACCAGGCGTTGCGCGCTGCCCAGGCGGTTCGCTGCCCCAACTGCGGCAGCCCCAAGCGGCCGCATGCGGCGTGCCGTGAATGCGGCTACGTGCGTCCGGGTCTGAAGCTCGAGCTGGCCAAGGAAGACTAGTGCGCATCGCGATCGACGTGATGGGGGGTGATCATGCTCCCGACGCGATCCTGGCGGGAAGCCTGGACGCGGTGGGCTTGCTTTCGCCCCAGGATCGGCTGGTGCTGATCGGGGATGAGGCCGTCATCCGTGAAGGGATGGCCGAGCGCGGTCTCTCCCAGGACCCGCGGATCGAAATCGTCGGCACCACCCAGATCATCGAGATGGCCGAGCCGCCCATAGCCGCCCTCCGCGCCAAGCCGGACAGCTCCATCGTCCGCATGGCTGAGCTGGGCAGCAAAAAGGCCGGCCCCAACCGGTGCGACATCATCATCAGCGCCGGCAACACCGGCGCCTGCGTCGCCGCCGCCCAGATGGCCATGCGACGCCTCCCCGGCGTCACCCGACCGGGCATCGCCGTCACCATCCCCACCTTCTTCGGCCCCGTGGTCCTGTGCGACGTCGGCGCCAACCCCGAGCCCCGGCCCCACCACCTGCATCAGTACGGCCACATGGCCGCTATCTACGCCAAGCGGCTCATCGGCATCGAGCACCCCCGCGTGGCGATCCTCTCCATCGGCGGTGAAGAAGGCAAAGGCACCCCCCTGGTCAAGGAAACCCACAAGCTCATGAAGGAGGACGACGCCCTCAACTACGTCGGCTACGTCGAGGGCCGCGACCTCTTCGACGGCAAGGCCGACGTCGTCATCACCGAGGGCTTCACCGGCAACGTCGTCCTCAAGCTCGCCGAGGGCCTGGCCGCGGGCCTCTTCAAGACCATCGCCCACGAAATCTTCGAGGTCGACCCCGAGCTGGCCCTCAAGTTCGAGCCCGTGGTCAAGCGGATCTACCAGAAGCACGACTATCACGAGTACGGCGGCGCGCCGCTGCTGGGCGCTAACGGCGTCTGCATCATCTGCCACGGCTCCAGCGAGGCCCGCACCATCGTCGCCGCGGTGCGCTCGGCCATGCGGTTCATCCAACTGGGCGTCAACGAATCCATCGTCGAATCGCTCTCGGCGGTGCAGCCTGCCCCCGAGGAAGTGGTATGAGCCGACGCAAACCCCAGCGACCCGCGGGCGTCCGCATCGCCGGCACCGGCGCAGCCCTCCCGCCCCGAACCCTCACCAACGACGACCTGGCCCAGATCGTCGACACCAGCGACGAGTGGATCACCCAGCGCACCGGCATCAAGACCCGCCGCATCGCCGACGAGGGCGTCACCGTCCGCCACCTGGCCCACCAGGCGCTAAAGCAGGCCCTGGACCGCGCCGGCATGCCCCCCAAGCAGTTGGACATGGTCCTGCTGGCCACGCTCACGCCGGAGATGTGCTGCCCCTCCACCGCGGCGCGGCTCGTGGCCGACATCGGCGCCACCCCCGCCGGCGCGGTGGATATCTCCGCGGCCTGCTCCGGGTTCGTTTACGGCCTGAACATGGCCGCGGGGCTGATCGAGTCCGGCCAGTACCGCACCGTCGCCGTCGTCGGCGCTGAGACGCTCAGCCGCATCACCGACTGGACCGACCGCCGCACCTGCGTGCTCTTTGGCGACGGCGCCGGCGCCGCCATCCTCACCGCCTCCGACGACCCCGAGCAGGGCTGCCTCCATCAGGTCATGCGCAGCGACGGCTCGCTCTGGGCCGAGCTTTACGTGCCCCGCAGCCAGGAGCACCTGCCCCAGAACAACGGCGCCTTCACCGGCAAGTTCAACACCCTCCAGATGAACGGCCGGGAGGTCTACAAGTTCGCCGTCACCACCACCCAGGCGATCATCGACGAAACGCTGGCCGCCGCGGACGTCCGCCCCGATGATCTGGCGATGATCATCCCGCATCAATCCAACAAGCGCATCCTCGAATCGGCTCGCCAGCGCCTGGGCCTGCCGCCCGAGAAGATGTGGATCAACATCGACCGCTACGGCAACACCTCCGCCGCCAGCGTCCCCCTGTGCCTCCATGAGCTCGTGGAGGCCGATCGGATCAAGACCGGCGACCTGGTCCTGTTCCTGGCCATCGGCGGGGGGATGACCTGGACCACCAGCCTCTGGCGGCTCTGATCGGCCGCCGATGCGATGAGTAGTGCGCCGCATCGGGCCGATCGCCACCGCGAAGCAACGACAGAGCAAGGCATGAGCGAGCAACCCCTAGCCATCGACCAGCAACCCTCGACCCGCGATCAGGCCACCGCGTTCGTCCTCTGCCCCGGCCAGGGCGCTCAGCATGTGGGCATGGGCCGGGCGTGGTTTGAGCAGCGTCCCGCCACAGCGGAGGTCTTCGCCGCCGCCGATCGCGCCCTGGGCTTTGCGATCAGCGAATATTGCTTCCAGGGCCCCGCCGATCAGCTCAACCGCACCGACATCGCCCAGCCGGCCATCTACACCACCAGCGTGGCCTGCTACCGAGCGCTGGCCGAGGCGGGTGAGCTTGCCCCCCCTGCCGGCGCTGCGGGCCTGAGCCTGGGCGAGTTCACCGCGCTGCACCTGGCCGGCGCGTTCGACTTCCTCGACGGCCTGAAGCTGGTGCATCTGCGCGGCCAGGCGATGCAGGAGGCCGCCCAGGCCGCCCCCTCCGGCATGGTCGCGCTGGTCGGCGCTGATGAGCAGCAGGCCCAGGAGCTGTGCGACGCGGCCCGGGGCGACGGCGTGCTGGTGCCGGCCAACTTCAACTGCCCCGGCCAGATCGTCCTCAGCGGCACGCGCGACGCCTGCGAGCGGGCGGTCGAGCTGGCCTCGAAGATGCAGCTCCGCGCCACCCCCCTGGCCGTCGCCGGCGCGTTCCACTCCCCGCTGATGCAGCCCGCCGCCGACCGC
>DASVCG010000304.1:0-5543 GCA_036381755.1 Phycisphaeraceae bacterium
TGCGCAGCGCCAGCGATGATGAGCCGATCCAGACCGCGGCGGTTCCGCTGGGCGTGGCGCCCTTGGCCGAGCCGCGGCCGGTTGAGCCGGATTCGCCCTTCGGCGTGGTGGCGCACCTGAACCGCATGTCCGATGCGGAGCGGGAGCACACCGTGCAACTGATGGCCCGCGCCGGCGTGCGCTGGGCGCGCGAAGGGTTTTTGTGGGACGCCATCGAGCCCGCGGAAGGGCAGTTCGATTGGGCGACTTACGACCATCTGGTCGACACGTGCCAGCGCTACGGGATCAGCGTCCTGCCCGTGCTGGCCTACGGCACGACCTGGGCCGCCAGCGACCCGGAACACGGGGGCAGCGCCGCGGGCCGCACCACCGCGCCGCGCCTGGACGCCTGGCGGCGCTACGTTGAGGCGGTGGCCCGGCGCTACGGCGATCGCATCCGGGTGTGGGAGGTCTGGAACGAGCCCAACTCCACTACTTTCTTTCGCCCGGCCCCGGGCATGAGCCGTGCTGATTCGTACGCGC
Organism: Phycisphaeraceae bacterium; assembly: GCA_036381755.1. GTDB lineage: Bacteria > Planctomycetota > Phycisphaerae > Phycisphaerales > Phycisphaeraceae > DASVCG01. The sequence continues at coordinate 523 of DASVCG010000304.1, forward strand.
AGCTCCTGGCCGCGGCGTATGAAACCCTCAAGCGGGTCGATCCTGAGGCGAAGGTGATGATCGGCGGGTTCACGCCCAAGCACTGGCTGCCCGATCAGCCTCATTTGCATGAGGCTACTTTCATGGAGGCGATTTATCGCCAGCAGCCCGTGCCGTTCGACATCCTGGGCTATCACCCCTACACCGCTCCTCACACGGAAACCACCAACCGCGCCAGCGTGGAGAAATACCTGCGCCTGCCCGGGCCGTGCTGGGAGGCGATGCGCGCCCATGGTGAAGAGGGCAAGCCCACGTGGATGACGGAGATGGGCACGCCGACCATGTCGTTCATGTCCGCGGACCGCGCCGCGGAGTACCTGGTCGTGCTGTACGTGACGGGCATGGCTGATCCGCGGATCGAGAAAAACTTCTGGTACGACTTCCGCGACGACGGCACCGATCCCAAGAACAAGGAGCATCACTTCGGCCTGCTGCGTCACGACGGCGCGCCCAAGCCGGGGTATTTGGCCTATTACACGCTGACGCGGCTGCTGGAGGGGGCGGCGTTCGTCGATCGGCAGGAGCACGACGGCGCCGCGATCCACCGCTTCCAAACGCCCGATGGGCAGGTGCTGGTGGTCTGGGCGCAGGGCGATGAGTCAGCGTCCCTCACGCTGGAGACGGGCGGCTCATCGGCACAGGTGCTGGGCGTGACGGGCGGCCCGGTAGACTTTGAGCAGGAGGCGGGCGTTTTGAAGTTGACCGCGACGCCCAGTCCCACATTTGTGATTCTGCATTAACACGGGGGATGATCCGTTAGAAAATGAAGGAGACGGCCGCAGCGGGCGGTGAGCGAACCTGATGAATCAAGCGTTATTGATGGACACGGACATTCTTGTGGTGGGTGGCGGGGTCGGCGGGTGCGCCGCGGCGATGGCGGCGGCGTCGCTGGGCTGGCGCGTCATTCTGACGGAAGAGACCGACTGGATCGGCGGGCAGTTCACCGCGCAGGCCGTCCCGCCGGATGAAAACCGCTGGATCGAGCAGTTCGGCTGCACGCGGCGATATCGGCGGTTCCGGGATCTGGCGCGCCAGTTCTACCGCGATCATTACCCCCTGCGGCCGACATCCCGCCGCGACCCGCACCTGAACCCCGGCGCCGCTGACGTCTCGCGGCTGTGCCTGGAGCCGCGGGTCGCGCTGCTGGTGCTCGAGTCGATGCTGGCGCCGTGGCAGGCGATGGGTCGGCTCCAGGTGCGCCTCCGCTGCGCGCCCGTCGCTGCGGATGTCCAGGGCGACCGCGTGCGGTCCATCACGTTTCAGAATCATGAGAGCGGGAATCTGGAAACCATCACCGCCCGCTATGTGCTGGACGCCACCGAATTGGGCGACCTGCTGCCGATGACGGGCACGGAGTACGTCAGCGGGGCTGAATCGCAAAGCCAGACCGGCGAGCCGCACGCCTTGGCGGGCCCGGCCCAGCCCGACGCGGTCCAGGCGCTGACGTGGTGCTTCCCGCTGGCGTATGACCCGACGCCCGGCGCTGATCACACCATCGACCCGCCGACTCAATATTCGTTCTGGCGGAGCTACGTGCCGCAGATGCAGCCGGCGTGGAGCGGGCCGCTCTTGGCGTGGGAGGCGACCGACCCGTTCACGCTCGAGGTGCGCAAGCTGGTGTTTTTGCCGCAGGAGCTGGAGGGGCGCGACGGTTACGAGTCGCTGTGGCGCTACCGTCGCATTCTTGCGCAAGAGCACTTCGAGGAGCCGATTCACGAGGTCACGCTGGTCAACTGGCCGCAGAACGATTACTGGCTGGGCAACATCATCGACAAGCCGGCCCAGGAGGTCGCCCGCCACCTGGAAAGCGCCCGCCAGCTTTCGCTGAGCCTGATCCACTGGATGCAGACCGAAGCGCCGCGGCCCGACGGCGGCGCGGGCTATCCGGGCCTCTACCTGGTCCCTGAAATGGTGGGCACCGCGGACGGCTTGGCCAAGACGCCTTATATCCGCGAGTCGCGCAGGATCCGCGCGGTGTTCACCGTCACCGAGAGCCACGTCGGCGCTGAAGCCCGCGGGGGGATCAACGTCCTGCCCCGCAGCGCGCACCGCCGACAGCCACCGCACGTGCACGCGGAACCGTTCGACGATTCCGTGGGCATCGGCCACTACCGCATCGACCTGCACCCGGACACCGCGGGCCGCAACTACCTGACATCGCGTCGCTGCCCTTTCAGATCCCCCGGGGCGCGCTATTGCCGGTGCGTATGGAGAACCTCCTGCCGGCGTGCAAGAACATCGGCACCACGCACATCACCAACGGCTGCTACCGCCTGCACCCGGTGGAGTGGAACATCGGCGAGGCGGCGGGGCTGCTGGCGGCGTTCTGCCTGGAGCGCCGGACCCGGCCGCGCGGCGTGCGCGAGGACGTGGCGCGGCTGCGTGATTTTCAGCGGCTGCTCATTGCGCAGGGGATCGAGCTGGCCTGGCCCGAAGGCGTCCCCGGCGCCGCCCCGGCTCAGCGGTCCAGCCGGGCCGTCCTGCCGCCGAGCCCCGAACCTGTTTAGGGCGGGTTTTAAAGGGGCGCGAGCCGCTTGGCGGGGGCGTCCGGACTCGAGCTGGACTGCCCCTTGTCCGATTGGATTTCAGGACTTATTGTGAATAGGCTCTGTCCCGCAGGCCCCTGTCGCCTGGTTCGATTCAAGATTAAGGGCGCGCTTGCGGCGGTTAGTGAAAAGGCGTGAGCCAAAGCCTGGCTTGGGAGATCAAGCATCGATGCCATCTGTGGCCGGCTCATCATCGGGCCCCCGCGGCCCAAGCAAAGCAAGGATGTCCAGGGCCGATTGGCGGAGGCTGCTGATCGGCCTGGCGTTCCTGTCGCCGAACCTGGTGGGCTTTTTGGTGTTCACGCTGGTGCCGCTGGTGCTGAGCCTGGTGCTGGCGTTCAGCAACTGGGACCTGAAGCTGCACAACCAGTTCAAGGACACGTCCATCGAGTTCGTCGGGCTGGCCAACTTCACGCGGCTGCTGCGTGAGCCGCAGTTCTGGCGATTCCTGGGCAACACGCTGTTCCTGATGGCGGCGATTCCTTTCGCCATCGCCGGCTCGCTGCTGGCAGCGGTGCTGCTGAGCCGGGACCTCAGCGGCGGGCCGAGGGGGCGCGTGTGGTTGCTAGCGGGGGCGGTCCTGCTGGCCAGTTGCACGCTCTTGGCAGCGGCGGGCGCGGGGGGCACCGCCCTGATGATCCTGCTGACGGGCGTGGCGGGCGGCATCCTCCTGGCCGGGGTGGCCGGCGGCACCAGCGTCTACCGCACGCTGTTCTACCTGCCCCACTTCGTCACCGGCGTGCCCACCTTCCTCTTATGGAAGAAGATGTACGCCCCCACCAACGGCCCGGTCAACAACGCGCTGCGTCCCGCGCTGGACGGCGTGGCCGCCACCGTGCAGGCGATGCCCGCACCGCTGGTGGCCCAGGGCGGCATGGCGCTGGCGTGGCTGGGCGCGAGCCTCCTGCTGGGGGTGAGCCTGCGGCGGATGAGGCGCGACTGGCGGGAGGGCCAGATCGGCTGGCAGTCGGCCTGGCTGCTGGCGGGGGCGGCCCTGCTGCCGATGATCGTGGGCATCGTGACCTGGCCCAGCACCTTCTGGCGGGCGGCTTTGGCCTTGACCGCGGTGGCGGGGGTGGTCTGGTGCGCACGGCCGATGAAGCCGGAGCTGCCCTCCAAGCCCGCGGAGGGGATGGGCACCGCGGTCCTGCTGGGGATGGGGCTGGTGGTGGCGGAGCTTTCCCTGCTGGGGTTGGGGTGGGTGATGTTCCACCTGCCGGCAATGGCCGCTGACGGCCTGGAGCCGCCGCTGTGGATCTACGGCTATCACTGGGCCAAGCCCGCCTTGATGCTCATGGGCATCTGGGGCGCGATCGGCTCGAACAACATGCTCTTGTACCTGGCGGCGCTGACCAACGTGCCGCAGCATCTTTACGAAGCCGCTGACCTCGACGGCGCGAGCCGCTTCCAGCGGTTCTGGCACGTAACCTGGCCGCAGCTAGCGCCGACGACGCTGTTCATCGTCATCATGAGCACCATCGGGGGCATCCAGGGCGGCTTCGAGATGGCCCGGACGATGACGCAGGGCGGCCCGGCAGGATCGACCACCACCCTCAGCTACTTCATCTACCTGGAAGGCTTCGAGACGGGGCGGCTGGGGTACGCCTCAGCGGTGGCGTGGGTGTTGCTGGGGATCGTGCTGGTGTTGACGCTGATCAACTGGCAGATCGGCAACCGTTACGTCAACGACGAGTAGGCAGAGAAGAGGATGACGATGGCCACGCTGTTCCGCGCCGGCATGACCTCCGCGACGCCGACGGCTCCGCCCCAAGCGGCCCGGCAGGCGGTCGAGTCGCCGGTGGGCCCACCCCCGGCCCAGCCCCGCCGACCGGTGCGCTTGAGCCGGCTGAGCAAGACCGCGGCGCTGCACCTGGTCCTGACCGTGCTGGCGTGGATGCTGGCGCTGCCGTTCGTGTGGATGGTGCTGACCAGCCTGAGCCCGCTGGCGGAGGTGGGCAAGGTCGACTGGATCCCCTCCCGCCTCCAGGGCTCCAACTACCTGGAGGTGTTCAGCGTCATCCCCTTCGCCCGGTTCTACTGGAACAGCCTGTTCGTGGCGGCGTGGGTGACGTTCCTCCAGGTGTTCACCAGCTCGCTGGCGGCGTTCAGCTTCGCCCGCCTGCGCTGGCCGGGGCGGGACCGGGTGTTCCTGCTGTACCTGTCCACGATGATGCTGCCCGGGCTGGTGATGATGATCCCCAACTACCAGATCATGATCAGCCTGGGGTGGGTGGACTCGTTTGCGGGGCTGATCGTCCCCGCGGCGTTCAGCGCCTTTGGCACGTTCCTGCTGCGGCAGTTCATGCTCACGATCCCCGCCAGCCTCGAGGAGGCCGCGGCCATCGACGGCGCGAGCACCTGGCGGGTCTATTGGGACATCATCCTGCCGCTGGCGAGGCCCGGCTTGATCGTGCTGACGATCTTCACCTTCCTGGG
>DASVCG010000305.1:0-3710 GCA_036381755.1 Phycisphaeraceae bacterium
GAGTGGCTGTACAACCCCATCCTGACTTGGGTGGTGCCGCTGACGAACCTGATCGGAGATGCAGTGGCGTGGGTCCGGTGGAAGCGCATGGACCCAGAGACGTTCGCGACCTTCCAGATCCGGCGGTGAGTGGCGGGTACAGGTTCACTGCCAGAGATTCCGGAGGCACCTCACGCCGAGCCCTGTTACCAGGACTTGGCTTGGATCATCTTCCCCTAAAAGGGCATCTGAGAAAGGAGACTAGTCATGAATGAACCACGCCGCATGCGATCGTTCCGGTTGGAGAAAGATGAGCCCATCTTCGACAAGGACGCCACCATCTTGCAGAAGGTGGCTGTGGGCCTGCTCGTGGCCATTCTGCTGCCGGTCGTGATCGCCCTCGGCATTGCCCGCTCCTATATCCCTCAGTGGATGGGCTGGTCGTCCGAGCCACCGGCGCACCAGGTCCAGGTCGATAAGGAGCCGGCGTCCGCCAACCCGCCCGCCAGCACCAAGTAAAAAGCGACCGCCAACCCGAAGGCGCGGCGGTCGCCCACACAGCGACTGACTCGGTCGGTGTCGCTACTGATCCCGTCGACCTCCTCGACGCTCAGGACGTTCCGGTACCAACTCAGGAGGGGGACGCGCCACCCGGCCACCCGGGCCTGAATGGGTGGGTGCGAAGCGTAGCCAACGAGGCGGAAGCCCTCGTAGCCGATGTCCATCAGAGCCTTGAAGCCTCTGTCCCGCACCAGCAAGCCGCAAGGAGGAACCGGCAAAGCAAAACCCCGACGCCGGCACGAGGCCAGACGGCGGGGCTTCCGGGGCTATGTAGAAGGAGGCATCTTAACATAGTGCCCCGCCGCATCTCGCTGCTGGTGTTGCCGCGATCGAAGCCGTTCCACCTTGTCGGCGAAACACCACCGTTCGCGGATCACACTTCCCTTGTTGGCGTCAGGCCCCCATCGTGAGCACGTTGTGCGCCCCAGCGGCAGCGACGGTCAGCGCCCGCTTGACCGCTTCCTGCCCGCGTACATCCGCGAAGTCCACCTCCGCCTGAGCTTGCATGAGCAATTCGTCCACGTCCACTGCGGGGGCCGGCTCGATCGCCAATTGCTCGTTGAGGAAGGCCACCACCGCTGCCAGCGAATCGACGGGATACACCTCGATGCCGCCCACCGCAGCGGCTTCGCCGGCGTTGTCCGTCGGAACCACCACGCCCTCGAGCCCGAGCCGCCTGCCCAGCAGCGCCAGGTTGATCGCCCCGCTGATCGGCCGCAATCGCCCATCCAAGGCCAGCTCCCCAGCAAACAGCAGCCGCTTGTGCCGGTTCGTGCGGATGACCTGGTTCGCCAGCAGCAGCCCCACCGCGATGGGCAGGTCGAAGCTGGGGCCTTCTTTGCGGATATCTGCGGGCGCTAAGTTGATCAGAAGCCGAGAGAGGGGGAAAGGATAGCCGCTGTTGACGATGGCGGACCGGACGCGCTCGATGGACTCCTTCACCGCAGCGTCGGGCAAGCCCACGATCGTCGTGCGAGGCAAGCCCTCGTCGCAGACATCGACCTCCACTTCGCAGCGAGTGGGCTCAATGCCTTGGAGGACGAAGCTGTGGACCTGCGCGAGCATGCAATCCCCCTCATCAGCAGCGCATCACTGGTGAGCTGGTGGTTTCGACGGCTCACCCCGCGGCAAAAACTTTTTAGACCATCGCCAGCCGATCAGCAAAGCACCAACGACAAGCATAACACGGAGCGCCCAAGCCAAATGAAGCGGATAGGAAGGGGCATTCTGTGTATCAGCACCCTCCAGCGCAGCACCCCACGGACCAGCGAGGATACAAAAAACGAAATAGCAGATCACATTCAGGCCAAGCCAGACCGGAAGAGCCAGGATGAATGTTAAGGCGCAACGCTTGATCCTGTAGGCGATCATCGCAACTGCCTTCGTGGCCATTCAGGGGAAACACGTGCTCATGTTCGCTGAGAGCCGCACCGGACAAGCCGGCATGGGCAAAATGTTAACACAAGCACGCGGCGGGGTGCTTTGACGTGGTGCCGTTTTCTGACGGGCGCGCAAGACGAATCGGCAGCGCGAATCGGCTGCCCGAGGATGCGGCTGACGGGACATGAAGGCTTTTTTCTGCTGCGAGCCCTTGCCGCTAGCCCTTGGCGCTATCGCTACATAGCCTGGGCGTGACGCATGGATTCGACCATGGCCAGCAGGCGGGGCGACAGGCTCGATCCGGTTTGGGCGGGCTTGCTATCAGCAGCGCAGGCGGAGGATTCGCGGGCCTCAATGAGAACCGGCTGATTCGCGACGCGGAGAACCGCTTTGAGCCCGTCCATCTCCTGGTCCGCGGGCGTCAGGTAGCTCAGCGATCGGCCGTCGTAGACGTGGAAGCAGTAGCGGTACTCGCCTGTTAACAGGAAAAGATGGTTTTCCCAGAATTCGGGCTGGTTGGTACGGTGCAGCGAGAAGAACTGGCACACGCCGTGTAGGTCGATCACCAGCTTCACCTGCATGGCCTGGGGGGCTTGAACGCGGAAGGTGCACCACTTGCCGCAAGAGGAGGGGGTTCCCACGCGATGCTCCTGCAACGTGACAAAAACAAAAGCCGAAGCGTCCTGCACACGGCTTCCACGGACTCTACCGCCTGGGCTCGGGCCTCAGCATCGCGCGGACTCCCAATCGAAGGTCAGGATTCTCCTGAATCGCCCGGTTAACCTAGATAGGGGGCAGGGGGCAGACGGCAATGGGTAGGAAAGAGAAGACAAACCACAGAGGCACAGAGAAGACAAGCGGGCAGGCGCTAGAGGGCAGAAGTCAGCATGGGTGTGATCGATGATTTGTGATCGTGGTTCACGCGGGGCGTCTGTTTTTCTCAATCACAAATCACCCGTCACCTATCACTCATCTTCTTCCGACTCGTCCTCTTGAAGGGACGCATCATCATCATCTGGCTCATCTGGGTCATCCGGCTCGCTGGGCTCGTCAGCATCCGCATCCTGACCGAACTGCCCGGTGGATGACCGCTTGGCGCGAAGCTCAGCACGTCGCTGTGCCCGCTGGCGCGATTCATCATCGGGCCAGTCATACTCGACCTGCCCCGTTTGCGGGTCGCGCCAGTCGGCAGGGGCGTCGGCGTCGTCGGGCTCCTGCTGCGGCTCGGCGGGGCGCAGCTCCAGCTTGATCTGGCCGGTGGCCTGATCCTGCCAGATCGCGACGCGGCGCTGGCGCACCAGCTCCAGCGTGGCCAGGAACAGGCCGATCCTCTCGCTGCGGTGAGGGCGGCCCTCGAAGATCTGCGCCAGCGTCAAGGCGCCTTCGCGCTGCAGGCGGTCGTGGATGTCCTCGGCGTGGAGCGAGATCGGCGTGTCGTCGTAGGTCACCTCGTGCTGGGCGACCTGGCCGATCGAGTCCATCAGCCGGACGAACGTCTCAGCCAGGTCGAACACATTGAGGTCTTCCAGGTCGATCTCCAGCAGCTCGGCATCCTGGGACCGCTCTCGGGCCGCGGCCTGCGCGGGGAAGCGGCCAAGCCACTGGGCCTGGCGCTCTTCCAGCAGGCGGGCGGCGTCCTTGTTCCGCTTATAAGCGAGTAGCTGCTGGACCAGCTCATGGCGCGGATCGACGGGTGAAGAAGCGGCCTGCCCCTCGCCGGCGGGCGATTCGCCCTCCTCCAGGGCGGGCATGAGCATCTGGCTTTTGATCTCCAGCAGCGTCGCGGCCAT
>DASVCG010000306.1:0-2096 GCA_036381755.1 Phycisphaeraceae bacterium
CTCTACCGCTGGTTGTTCGCGCAGAGGCGGACTCAGACGGGCACGTAACAGCGGAGGACCGACGCATGACCGTGCAACTGGTACGCGCCCAGCGCCGCCGGCAGCACGAGTGACTCGCCGCGCCGCAATTCCATTCCCTCCCCTGCCAATTCGAGCGTCACGTGCCCCTCCGCGAGCGTGAGGAGGTCGAGACTCTCCGTCGAGGTCGCCGCGAGGAAGCCATCACGCACCTCCCAGCGCTCCATCACGAAGTGGGGGGTTCGCACCAGCTCGGTCCGGCCCGGCCGTAGCGGGCGGGGCGAAATTTTGGCGTGGCCGCCCGGCGTGCAGTCAGCGACCGCCAGCGCCTTGTCCAGATGCAGTTCGCGCGTGCGGCCCGACGCGTCGCGACGGCCGTAATCGTACAGCCGGTAGGTGAGGTCGCTCGACTGCTGGATCTCGAACAGCAAGATGCCCGCCCCGATGGCGTGCACCGTGCCGGGAGGATTGTAGATGACGTCCCCCGTCTTCACGGGCAGGTACCTGACCAGGGTTTCGAGGCTGCCGTCCAAGGCCGCCTGACGCACCTCGTCTTGCGTTACCGGCCGCTCGAAACCCCAGATGATGTGGGCGCCCGGCTGCGCGTCCAGGATGAGCCAGGCCTCTGCCTTACCCACATGGCCCGTCGCCGCTTCATGGGTCAGGGCGAAGCTGTCGTCGGGATGCACCTGGATGGAGAGTTCGTCTTCGGCATCGATGAACTTGGCAAGCAGCGGCATCCGCGAGCCGTACCGGGCGACGCTTGCGTTGCCCAGCAAGGCAACGCCGTATTCCTCGGCGATCTCTGCCAGCGTCCGACCTGCCAGTGGGCCGTTAGCAACACGGTTGCCAGCATAGACCTGCCAGGATTCTCCCAAGGGTTCCGGTCCCGGCCAGGGTTGCGGCAGGCTCAGGAATTCTTGGAGTTTGTGGCCGCCCCACAATCGCGGGCTGAGCGTTCGCTCCAGCTTGAGAGGGTAGAGTTCAGTCATGTTGCGATCCTTCCGAGCGCAAACCCACCACCGACCCCTGTGACTCCAATCCCCTGACCTTCGGTCATCGGTTGCGGAGTCGCGGGTCGAGCACGTCGCGGATGCCGTCACCCAACAGATTGAAGCCGACCACGGACAGGAAAATGGCGACCCCAGGAAAAATGGACATCCAAGGTGCCCGCAGAAACTGCCGGTAGCCTTGCTGGATCATGACGCCCCATTCTGGGGCGGGCGGTTGCGCACCCAAACCCAGGAAACCCAGGGCTGCCACGTCCAGGATTGCCGTGCCGATGGACAGCGTCAGCTGCACGATGATGGGCGACAGTCCGTTGGGAAGGATGTGGGAGAAAATGATGCGGCCCGAACTCGAGCCCAGCGCCTGGGCGGCATGCACGTACTCGGATTCGCGCAGTCCCAGGGTGACCGAACGCACGATGCGAACGTATTGCGGCACTTGGGTGATGCTGATGGCGATCAGTGCATTGCGCAAGCTTGGCCCCAGCGTCGCGACGATGGCGATGGCAAGCAGGATGCCGGGGAAGGCCAGCAGGATGTCCACCAGCCATACGACGAAGATGTCGATCCAGCCCCCGAAGTAGCCGGCGGCCAGGCCCAGCAGCGTTCCGGTGACCACGGCAAAAGCTACCGCCATGAGTCCCACACGGAGGCTGATGCGGCCGCCGTGCCACACGCGCACGAGCAGGTCACGACCCAACTCGTCAGTACCAAAGGGATGGGACCACACCCCTACGTCCACGCGTTCACGCTCTTGCGCGCTCATGGTCCAGGTGGGCGGCTGAAGCCGCATGCGCAGATTGCGGTCCGTGCTGGGGTCGTAGGGATGCAGGACGGGCGCCAGCAGCGACGCGAGCACGAAGAACAGCGCGATGCCGAGTCCGAGCAGGCCGGTAGAATTCCTGAAAAACCGTGCCAGGGCATCCTGAAAGAGGGAGCGTCCCTTGATGGTCCCGGAGCCCTCCACCTTGGTAGCTGTTGCCATTACGGATTCCTCCGCTCGCCGCGAGTGCTCACGAGTACTGAATCCTCGGATCGATCAAGGCGTATGACAGGTCCACCAGCAGATTG
>DASVCG010000307.1:0-2734 GCA_036381755.1 Phycisphaeraceae bacterium
TGTGCCTGGGGCATCAGTGCATCGGCCACTGCTTCGGCATGGTCGTGGAGCGCAACAACCGGATCATGCACGGCAAGACCAGCCCGATTCACCACGACGGCAGGACGATCTTCCAGGGCTTGAGCAACCCCTTCACGGCCACGCGCTACCACAGCCTGGTCATCCGCCGAGATTCCTTCGACCACGAGCGATTCGAGATCAGCGCCTGGACGCAGGAGGGGGAGATCATGGCCTTGCGCGCCAAGCCCGGCGTGCTGGGCCCAGCGCCGCTGGAGGGCGTGCAGTTCCACCCCGAAAGCTTCCTCACTGCTGAGGGCCCTAAACTGCTGGCCAACTTCCTGGGCCTGCCCGCCCCGCAGATCGTCACCCCCGCCATGCCCGCCAGCGGCTGACGCCCACCCATCGCCTCAACCTGCCACCCCGCTTGGCCTGTCATCAGGCCAATCCTCTTTTTGGATCGCCCGGCTGGGCAGATCAACCCGTTCAGAGCGCGCCGCTCTCAGGGCGTCAGCGGGGATTTTTGTTGTTAGCCCTTTTGAGTTGAAGGTCTTACGTCGAGTTTGACGATATGTCCAACTGGCCATGGGCCGCGGCGCAATAGGTGTGCGCCCAGCGGCGAGCAGCACCCGATGAGTGACCCGATGCAGCAGAGCCAAGTCCAGATCCCCAAACGAGTTGAGCCTGTCATCCGGCTCACGCCTCCGCCCAAGCGGTACCGCATCGGCGAGCTGGCGGCATCGACCGGCCTGAGCCGGCAGACCCTGCACAACTACACCCGCTGGGGGCTCATCCGCGAGGTGGCCTGGACCCGCGGCGGGCACCGGCTCTACGACGAATCGGCCTTCGCCCGGCTCGAACGAATCCTGGCCCTCAAGCCCACCCGAACCGTGCAAGAGATCCGCCAGATCCTCAACGAAGAAGCCGGGGCCGATTGTGCCGCTTAAGTCTTTGTGGAATGAGGATTCAGGCCGCACCGCATGACCGAGCGAGCCTCACAATCCGCCCGACGCCCAGCCGCGGAGCCGTCCTGGTCGCAGGTGTGGCATCTGCCCATGCTGCTGCTGGGCGCAGCGATCTTCGTCCTGGGCCTGTTCCTGGCCTGGCCTCAGCATGAGCCGCTGGATTTCGACGTCATGCTCAAGGACGCCGCGGTGCTCCTGGCAGCGCACAACCTGGACGAAGCCCAGCAGCAGCTTCAGAAAGTCCAGACGTACCTGGAGGAATATCCCCAGCAGGCCGACCCCGAGCACCAGGCCCGGTTCTGGGAGCTGATGGGGGACCTGACCTATCTCCAGCAGCACGCGCAGGATGTGCCGGGCGTGCTCACCGAGGCCGGCAGGAGCAACTATCAAAAGGTGGTTGGTTATTACCACCAGGCCCAGGAGATCGGCCAGGGGATCGACCGCCCGCTGAACCAGCAATCGATGCAGTGGCTCAGCCGGGCGCTGGTGAGGCTGGGACAGGATGAAGCGGCGCTGGCGGTGGTGGACCAGCTCAAGACGGTGCGCGACCGCTATATGGTCATCCGCGACCTGATCGAGCACCGCCGACGAAACAACCCCACCGGCGACCCGACCCGGCTGGTGCCCCTCCTGGAGCGCTTCAAAACGCAGATCGATCAGGAGCTGAACGAACAAGCTCGGCTCAAGCAGCAGCTCTGGCTGGTGCAGGTCCAGGCGCGGCTGCATCTGGATGCGGACGATCCGCAGTGGGCGATCGATCATCTGCTCTTGTGGCTCCAGCGGTTGCAGGGGCAGGCGACGGTGCAGGAGATGGCGCCGCTGTACGTGCTGCTGGCGCAGGCCTATCAGCAGGAAGGCGACCTGGAGGAGGCCCGCCGGTATTACCTGTTCGCGCAGCAGCAGATCGACCGGACCAACGGCCTGACCGCGGACATCCTGGTGGGATTGGGCCGGATCGCCCTGGCCGGCAGCAGCGAGCAGGGGGTGCACGAGGCGATCGCGCTTCTGAGCGAAGCGGTGAAGAACTACCCTTCCGAGCCGGCTTATGTGGATGCGTTGATCGGCCTGGCTGATTGTCAGGCGCGCGTGGAGGATTTCGCTGGGGCCACGGAGCACTTCCGCCTGGCGGTGGCGGAGCTGGTGGAGTCGGCCCCGGCGTGGGACGCCCGCCGCCAGCGGTTGGTGGAGGTGGTGCGTTCGCATATTCAGCGATGCGCGGATCAGCAGTTGCACGAGCAGGCGTTGCAGATGCTGACGCTGCTGTTGCCGCTGTATGGCAAGGATTTGCCCCCGCCGCTGCTGCTGGATTTCGCCGCCACGCACGAGCAGATCGCCCAGAAGCGCCGTGCCCAGGCCCAGCAGATGGCGACCCAGGAGGCCGCTGACGCGCAGCAGGGGGGGCGCGCCACCACAGCCCCGCCGACGGTCGAGGCCCAGCGTCTGGCGAACCAGGAGGCTGCCATCCACTTCACCCAGGCGGCCCAGTATTACCTGCGCCACGCCCGGGCGGTCACCATTGCCGATGACGCGGCCCACGGTGAGAGCCTCTGGAGAGCCGCGGTCAACTTCGACCGCGCCCAGCGATGGAAAGACGCCATCACCGTCTATGCCGAGTTCATCGAGACGCGGCGGAGCGATCCCCTTCACCTGCGCGCCATCCACCAGTTGGGCAAGGCCTACCTGGCTGACGGTCAGCCTCAGCCCGCTGCGGACCTGTTCCTCCAACTGGTCGAGAACCACCCCAACACGCCCGAAACCTACGAGAGCCTCGT
>DASVCG010000308.1:0-4890 GCA_036381755.1 Phycisphaeraceae bacterium
CGATTTATAATGACAAAGACAGCGGCGCGAATCCACAAGTGTTTTCTCGTGGTATCGTCGGCCATCGGGCCTGAAACAGTCCAACGAAGGGCTCCACAGACCCACGACCCCCGGAAGCGCCCCCGGAAACGCCCCCGGAAACGCTCCCGAAAAAGCCCCGGAAGAGTCCTCCGGAAACGGCTTCCTCGGTTCATCAGCTTACAAGGCCTGCGCCATGAACGATTGGTCGGAGGCGGAGCGACACGCCCAGCGGGCCCAGCGGTTCTACCAGGCTGGCCAGTGGAGCCGTGCCGTCGATGAGCTGCGCCTGGCGCTGTCCTATAACCCCTACCAAAGCGACTGGTACCTGGGCATGGCCCTGGCCCTGGACGCCCTGCACCGCTACCGCGAAGCGGCCCAGGCCTACGAGCAGGCCCTGCGCCTCCGCGGGGATGAAGACACCGACACCATGCTCCGCTGGGCCGCGGACCTGATCCGCAGCCAGCAGCCCAAGCGGGCTGTCGAGGTGCTCCAGCGCGTCGCGGAGATCGACCCGCAGTGCGAGCCGGCCTACTGCCAGCAGATCCTGGCCCACGCCCTCCTGGGCAACCACGACGAGGCGCAGGTCATGTTCTACATGGCCCGCCAGATCGTCGATGAATGCCCCGCCTGCTACGACTACCTGGCCCACAGCCTGGCGATGCAGGGGGATTGGGAGCGGGCGATCTGGTGCTGGCAGCAGACGCTTCGGCTGGACGCCCGGCACCCGGACATCCACGCCAACCTGGCCGCGGCCCACTGGGGGCTGGGGCGGCTCGAGCTGGCCCGGCGGGATTTTCTGCGCCACCTCCGCCGCCGGCCGGGCGACGTGCGGGCCTTGATCGACCTGGGCCGGCTGCTCATCGAGATGGGCCGATGGGATCAGGCCTGCCAGAAGCTCCGCCAGGCCATCGACCTGGACCCCCAGCGGGCTGAGGCCCACGCCCTCCTGGGACAGGTGGCGCTGGGGCAAAACCATCTGGACGCGGCCCAAGGCAGCCTGGAGCGGGCCTGCCAACTTGATCCCCAGCGGCCGGGCCTCCACCTGGCGCTGGCCCAGGTGGCCTACCGCCGGGGCGACCGTGACGAGGCCGGCCGACTGGCCCAGCAGGAGCGGATGTGCCGAGGCCGCACAGCCCATCAGACGATCGAGCTGGCGCGGCTGATGCTCGACCTGGACCAGCCCGCCGAGGCGACCGCTACGCTGACCCCACTGATCGAAGGCAGCGGCGAGGAAGCCAACAGGCTGGAGGACCGCAGGCAGTTGGGCACCGCCTTGTTCCTGCGGGGCGTGGGCCACCTGCTTTCGGGCCGGCTGGGCCAGGGCATCGCCGACTGCCGCCGATCGCTGCGCGACCTGCCGGACAACGCCGCGGCGCATCACAACCTGGCGCTGGCATACCTGCGTGCGGGCCGCCTCCGCCGAGCCGCGGCCTGTCTGAGGCGCGCCCAGCGGCTGATGCCCCAGGCCGCCTCCCTGCGCCGCTTGCAGCATCACCTGCGTAAGCGCTTCTGGCTGAGCCGATGCCAGCAGTGGCGCAGCACCCTGACAGCCGCCCTGCTGCGGCTGCCCCCATTCAGGCGGGCCATTTAGGTTTGCCAGGTTGGGGTCGCAGCGGGGGCGCGGGCTATCCCGCACGCCTCATTGCCGGTTTGCCCACCGCAGCGGAAGATTTCGCCCCCTTGCAGGCTCGGCTATATCATGGGCCGCCCCGATCCGCGGGGATTCGGGCTTGATCTAGATATCCACCCGCCAAAGCGCACCTGAGCCATGATCGACCTCAAAGACCTGCGGGCCCGACCCGAGCACTACAAGCAAGGCGCCATCGACAAGGGGTTCGACCCCGGCCAGATCGACCGCCTGCTGGAGCTGGACGCCCAATTGCGCCAGACCATCAGCCAGCAGCAGGAGCTGACCGCCCAAAAGAACCGGATCAGCAAGGAGATCGGCCAGCTTGCCGGCCGGCTCAAAAAGGCCCCCGACGCTGAAAAGGCCCAGATTCAGGAGCAAATCAAGCAGTTGCAGGAGCGTCCCGCAGCGATCAAGCAGCAAGAGGCGGCGCTCGAGGCGCAGGCAGCCCAGCTCACCGCCCAGCGGGACGAGCTTTGGTTAGCTGCGCCCCAGCCGGCTGACCCGGAGGCC
Organism: Phycisphaeraceae bacterium; assembly: GCA_036381755.1. Taxonomy (GTDB): domain Bacteria; phylum Planctomycetota; class Phycisphaerae; order Phycisphaerales; family Phycisphaeraceae; genus DASVCG01. Next base: position 2,162 of record DASVCG010000308.1, read on the forward strand.
CCGCGCGGGCGCGACGAGTCGGAGAACGTGGAGCTTCGCCGCTGGGGCGAGGTGCGGACGTTCGATTTTGAGCCGCTGGACCACGTGGAGCTGGGCAAGCGGCTGGGGATCATCGACATCGAGCGGGGCGTCAAGCTCGCCGGCACGCGGAGCTACTTCCTCAAGGGGGCCGGCACGCTGCTGCACCAGGCGGTGCTGCGGCTGGCGATGGACCTGATGCTCCGCCGGGGCTTTGAGCCTCTGAGCGTGCCGGTGCTGGTGCGCGAGCCGGCCATGGTGGGCACGGGGTATTTCCCCCTGGGCCGCGAGCAAAGCTACGCCATGACCAACGAGGACCCGCCGCTGTTCCTGGTGGGCACCGCGGAGGTGTCGCTGACGGCGTACCACATGGACGAGATCCTCGACGAGGCCCAGTTGCCCAAGAAATATGTGGCCATGAGCCCCTGCTTCCGCCGGGAGGCGGGCACGTACGGCAAGGACACGCACGGGTTGTACCGCATCCACCAGTTCGACAAGGTCGAGCAGGTGATCGTCTGCCGAAACGACGCGGAGGAATCCCGACGCTGGCACGAGGAGATCGTCGCCAACGCGGAGGCGGTGCTCCAGGCACTGGAGCTGCCCTACCGCGTCGTGGCGGTGTGCACGGGCGATCTGGGCCAGGGCCAGGCGTTCAAGTACGACCTGGAGACGTGGATGCCCTCGCGCCAGGCTTACGGGGAGACGCACTCGGCTTCGCGTTTTTACGATTTTCAGGCCCGTCGGCTGCGATTGCGCTACCGCGACCGGGAGGGCAAGACCCAACTGTGCCACACGCTCAACAACACCGTCGTGGCCAGCCCGCGCATCCTCATTCCCATCCTGGAGCTATACCAGAACCAGGACGGCAGCGTGACGGTCCCCGCGGCTTTGCGGCCCTATCTGAACGGCCTGGAACGCATCGAGCCAAGCTGAGGCCGCTGGGCGACCGCCAAAGCGGCAGGAAGGCCGTTTTTCTTTTAGGATCTTTTTTTACAGACAGTTACGCATAAAGGCGAGCCTGAATGCTCGTTGACGAATCGCCCCGCATGCTTTAAGCTAAGGGATTATGCCTGCCTCTGCCTCCACCCCTGTTAAAAAGAAGCGTGCCGGCTCATCCGGGTCGGCCCGAAGTCGTGTAGTGAAAACAACTAAGAAGTCACCCGCCAAGCCGGCTGCGCGCCACGGCCAGGCCTCCAGCGTCAATGGCGCCTCCTCGATCACCAACTACACCACCGCGCTGCGCTGGCTCTACGACCACCTGGACCACGAGCGCGTGCGGATCGTCCGGTACAACGACCGCACCTTCAATCTGGACCGCATGCGTCGGCTACTGGACCTGGTCGGCAACCCGCAGCAGCAGCTCAAGTGCGTCCAGGTCGCCGGCACCAAGGGCAAGGGCTCTACCTGCGCCATGCTCGCCAGCATGCTCCAGGCCTGCGGCTATGGCGTGGGGCTTTACACCAGCCCGCACCTGATCGACCTGCGCGAGCGGATCGCCATCAACGGCGGCATGATCAGCTACAACGACGCCGCGGAGGTCTTCAAGCTCATCGCCTCCAAGGAAAAGGCCCTGGGCGACGCCCGGCCGACGTTCTTCGAGATCATGACCGCTGCGGCTTTGCGCTACTTCGCCGACCAGGCGGTGGACGTGGCGGTGCTGGAGACGGGCCTGGGCGGCCGGCTGGACTCGACCACCGCGGTCGACCCGCTGGTGACGGGCATCACGCAGATCAGCTACGACCACACGCACATCCTGGGCACCGACCTGGCCTCGATCGCGCGGGAGAAAGCGGGCATCTTCAAGAAGGGCGTCCCGGCCATCAGCGTGCCGCAGGACCCCCAGGTTGTTGCGACCTTGAAGGAAGTGGCCCAGGAGGTCGGCGCGCCTCTGGAGTTCACCGGCGAGCAGATCGACTTCTCCTACCGCTTCGAGGCCAACCGCGAGCTGGGCCCGCACACCCGCGTGTGCGTCACCACGCCCACCAGCAAGTTCGAGCACCTGCCCGTGCCGCTCAAGGGCGAGCACCAGGCGCTTAACTGCGGGCTGGCGCTGGCGATGCTGGACAAGCTCAAGGCCCACCAGTTCAACCTGCCCGAGGAGAAGGTGATCGCGGGCCTGGCGGCGACGCAGTTGCACGGGCGGATGGAACAGGTGTGGTCCGAGCCGCGCATCCTCATCGACGGCGCGCACAACGCCGCGTCGGTCCAGGCCCTGATCCGCGCGCTGGGCGCCCACATCAGCTACGACTCGCTGGTGATGATCTTCGGCTGCGGGCAGGACAAGGATGTCGTGGGCATGCTCAAGCAGATCGCGCTGGGTGCTGACAAGGTCATCTTCACCCGCGCCAAGAACAACCCGCGTGCGGTGGAGCCCGAAGACCTGATGGCACGCTTCGGCGACCTGTCAGGCAAAATGGCCCAGACCGCCCCCTCCCTGGTGGACGCCCTCAAGCTCGCGGCCCGCGCGGTCAGCCGTGAAGACCTGATCGTCGTCACCGGCAGCTTCTACATCGCTGGCGAAGCCCGCAAATACTTCCTCGACGCCACCCACAAGCGTCAAAAACGCTGAAAGCTGCCCCTCACCCTACCTGTTCCGGGGGAGAGGGCTTTGGGATACACCTTTTGCCTTTTGATGCAGCTCCAGCCGCGCCCCCCGTTGGGGGCGGGCTATTACCCTCCCTGCCCCCTGCCGTCTGCCCACTGCCCCCTAT
>DASVCG010000309.1:0-2905 GCA_036381755.1 Phycisphaeraceae bacterium
CGGTCAGCACCGACCCGGTGAACATGATCTTCCTCTTTTTCGGCCTGTACCTGTTCTACCTGATGGGAACAGCCCTGGAGAACCACTGGGGCTCGTTCCGCTACACGCTTTACATCCTCATCGCTTACCTGGCCACGATCGGCGTGGTGTGGGTCCAGCCGAACAGCGCAGCGACCAACATGTTCATCGGCGGGTCGGTGTTCCTGGCGTTCGCGTTCCTGTACCCGGACTTCGTCCTGTACCTGTTCTTCATCCTGCCGGTGAAGATCAAGTGGTTAGCATTGATCACGTGGATCGGCTACGGCGTGGCGCTGTGGCTGGGCGACTGGCTCACGCGGGCGATGGTGCTGGCGGCGACGCTCAACTTCCTGCTCTTTTTCGGACGCGACCTGATCCAGAAGGCCCGCTACGGCAGGCGGCGCATGAAAGCGCAGGCCATCAGCGCCGCCCAGGAGGACGAGCCGTTCCACCGCTGCGTGATCTGCCAGCGGACCGAACGCTCCGATCCCAAGCTCGAGTTCCGCTACTGCCCCGAATGTGCCGGCGCACCGTGCTACTGCATGGACCACATCCACCAGCACGAACACCGCTGAGCTGAATAGAGGGCAGCGGGCAGACGGCAGAGGGTAGTAGGCGCAGACAAAATCGCCCGCCTCCAACGGGGGCGCGGATGAGGCTGTATAAAAAACCCTCTCTCCCCACTGGGGGAGAGGGTAGGGTGAGGGAGCTAAGACAAAGGGCAGACGGTAGAAGTCGGAAGCCCAAAATCCTCCATCGCCAATCCCCAGTCTCCCCCCTTCCAATGGCGAGGATTGGGCGAATTGATAACCTATTCGCCGTGAATAGGTGGATCCTCACCATGACCAAGACCTTCGTCCCGCCCTGCTGGTGGCCCAGGTGCAGCGAGGCTTGTCTTTTACTCCTGATCGCTGTGGCGCTAACCCTGGGCGCACCGCAACTGGCTGTCGCGCAGGAAGATCCGGACGCGTCGTCTCCTGAACAGCAGCCGCCTGCCACACAGGTAAGCGCCCTCCAGGGAGGCCTGAGCGAGCTGGTCCGTCAGCGGCAGGCCGCTGCCCGGCAAAAGGCGATCCTGGGCGAATGGGTGGCGTGGCTGGGGGACCAAACCCTGTCGCTGCAGCTCAAACCCAACGGCCAATTCCAGCTCAACGGCATCGAGGGCGCCTATGCCATTGTGGGCAACGAGCTGCGGCTGAACATGCCCGAGGGCGCGATCCACTACACCTACCAGATCGCTGACAACGAGCTTACGCTCACCGGCGGCGGGCTGGACGAGCCTGTCACCTTCACCCGCAGACACAGCCCCCTGGCGTATCTCTCCGGCCTGTTGGACATCTCGCCTGAATCGTTATGGACGAAGCTGTACCGCGTCCTTTTCATCCTGGCGGTGGTGGCAGCGGCGCAGCTCATCATCAGCCTGCTGCGCTGGCTGAGCTACCTGATCATCCAGGTCGACCGCGGACCGCTGGGCTGGCTCTACCGCGGCCGTAAGAACCGGGCGCGGACGATCAACTCCCTCACGCTCAACTTCGTCAAGTATTTCATCTACTTCACCGCGCTGGGGATGATCCTGTCGGAACTGGGCGTCAACTACGCCACCTACCTGGCCTCGCTGTCGGTGGTGGGCCTGGCGATCGGCTTCGGGTCGCAGGGCCTGGTGCAGGACATGGTCACCGGCTTCTTCATCATCTTTGAAGGCCAGTTCGACGTGGGCGACATGGTGGAGATCTCCGGGCAGACCGGCATCGTCGAGGAATTGGGCCTGCGGATGACCAAGATCCGCAACTACCTGGGCCAGGTGGTGGTCATCCCGAACCGCAACATCGCGGTGGTGGGCAACTACTCGCGCGGCGCCCAGCGGGCGTACGTGGACACCGCGGTGAAGGACGCTGAGTCGGGCAGGCGGGCGATGGCGGTGCTGGAGCGGCTAGGACAAGAGCTGGCGCAGCAGTTCGAGGGGGTGGTGCTCGGGCCCATCCGCGTCACCGGCCCGTCCACGCTGGCTACGGGCGAGCATTTTGTGCGGCTGCACCTGTCGATCTGGCCGAAGGAGACGTGGGTGATCGATCAGCAGCTTCTGCCGCGCCTGCGCGAGCAGCTTCGCGCTCAGGAGATCGAGATCCCCTCCGACCGCGTGCAGGTGTTTTATCATGCCCGCCCGACGGTGCAGGCGCACACCTGGCCGCGCTTGCCCTGGCGGCCCCGAGACGCGCGTGCCACATCGCCTTCGCAGCCGGAGGCCGGCCCGCCCGCTGCGTGAATCGCTCGCGGATGATCCCGCGTCAGCACCTCAGTGTCGCTATCTCCCGCTGATACTGCTGAAGAAACCTGCGGTCGATCCAATCCTTGAGCCGCAGGCTCGCTCGGCTGCGCCAATGGCACGGGCCCCACACCGCCAGCGCTTCGCCTCGCCCGAGGTTGAGAATCGTCAACCACCGTCTTTGTGGGCGATAGGTGCACAGCCGCTGACCGGTGAACGAGGCCAGCAGGTTGTGCAGGAGAATGGGCGCTTCACGCACGCCAAAGACGCCCAGCCGGGGCAGGCGGCACCCCTCCAGGCTGATGCAATCGCCCGTGCCGAAGATGCGCGGATCGCTCACCGAGCGCAGCGTCCCATCGACGCGCAAGCCGCCTTCGTCGTCGACATCCAAACCCGACTCGCGCAGCAGCGGCGGAGGCGCAAGGCCGATCGCCGCCACCAGCAGATCGAACGCGAATCGTCTGCCATCCTCCGCCACCACGGCATCCTGCTCCACCCGCGCCACGGGGCATGACGTCACGATATGGACATTGCGCTGTCGCAGCGCCCGGGCCAGGCTGGCTGATGCGCCGCGGGGGTAAGCGGGCGTCACCCGATCGGCTCGCGTGATCAGCGTCAGCTCGA
>DASVCG010000310.1:0-2526 GCA_036381755.1 Phycisphaeraceae bacterium
ACATCCAGATTCACATTCGGCGCGAAGACGAACGCGGCCCCCGCCTTCGCCACATCATGCACCGCGGCCACGCTCATCACCGTGCCAGCCCCAATCAGGCAGTCATCGAGTTCCTCGACCAGTTGCTCGATGGCGTGAACCCCTCCGGGGGTGGTGAGGGCGACTTCGAGGATGGTGACGCCGCCGTCGCGCAGCGCCTTGCACGTATCCACCGCCTGCCGCGCCGAATCGGAGCGAATGACGGCAATCAGCCCCGCCTCCTCGATCCGCTGAAGAATTCGCGTCCGCTCAAGCACGGCCATGATGGTGATCCTCCTAAAAAGCATGCCCACCATGAATGATGGGCATGCGCGAAAAATTCAGGTTTCGGGTTGGGTTTCCGGGGGTTCCGGGGGTTACGTCAACTCGAAGATCGACTGGGTCCGCAGGACGAAGCCGGCGGCGCCGATCAGGTGATACGTCTGGGCGTGCAGCTCCTTCTTGTAGCGCTGCAGGTCCACCACCGACAGGTTCTGTCCGCCCTCGGCGTCGGTCCACTCGTGGTACATCGCGGCGGATTCCTGGGCGAAGTCCTTCATCTCGTTATACGTGGCGGTGTAGAGGTTGTCCGACAGCAGCTCGGTCTGAACGCTGCTGACGTAACGCACCTTCTCGATGCGGTCCTCCAACTCCTTCTCGCCCAGGCAGGGCATCGCCTGAACCAGGCCGCGCTGGGGCATCTGCTGCTCCTGATCGATCACGGCTTCGGTCAGGCACATGCCCGGGAGCTGGAACCGGAGCACATGGGAGCCGGGCATGATCCATGCCTCGACCTCGTAATCGGTCTGCTCGAGGGTGCGGCGTTCGTGGATGCGGAACAGTTCGGGATGCAGCGCACGCTGGTACAGCAGCAGGCGGTAGGTCTGTACGCTGGGCGACTTAGGTCCAGGTGTCATCTTGCCTTATGTCCTTGGCTAGAAAGCCGAAAAGCAGGTGTGGTCTCCCAATATAGCAGGCTGGTTTTGCGATTTCACGCACAACTCCTTGATTTTTGTTGATGCCCGCGACGCCGTATCCACTTGACATGCAGCGAGGGTGCGATGTTGGCCGATAAGTCGGGAGTCAGGTGTCAGGAATCAGGAGTCAGGAGTCAGGAGCCAGGCGTCCGGAGTCGGGGTTCTGGTTCTGACGCCCGACCCCTGACTCCCGAGCCCTGCCTCCTATGTCTTTACTGGCCAGCGTTTACCGACTTCTGCGACCGGTGAATCACCCGGTCGTCGATGCTGCGCTGGCGCAGGCGCTGCCCACGGCTGAACGCACGGGACGCCGCCTGATTGTGCTGAGCCTGCTCGAACGGCGTAATGACGCCGGGCTGGCAGCGCTCGTGCAGCACTACCACCTGCTGGGGCGGCAGTTACAGCATGTGATCCTCGAGCACATCCCCCTGCTGGACCCGGCCCTGCGGGGGGCCAGCCGCGATGGCGATGTGCAGACGCGGCTCAACGTGGTGGATCTGGTGGGACAGTCGGTCAGCTTCCGCCTCTCATATCTGCTGAGTGCACAGTTGCATATGGATGATGCGCGGGTCACGCGGGCCGCCGCCGCCGCACTTCGCAAGCTCGCCGAGAGCATCAGCAGCCTCGCCCCCCGCCGGCCCGGCGACGATGTAGCCCAGCGGATCAAGTGGCTGGGCGTGTCGCTGGCCGAAGCGTCGGCCTGTTATCACCAGCATGGCCGGCATGATGTGCTGGCCGCGATCGCCCACCTGGCCCCCCGCCGCATCGCCAAGCTCGACGAGCATTTGTGCGACCGGCGCTGCGCCGCCCAGCCCGCCCTGCGCGACATGATCCGCCATGCCGACCGCCCAGAGGTCACCCGCGCCGCCCTCTACTTCGCCGCGCTCGAACCGCTGCGGCCGGCCGTCACCGAGATGCTAAGCCGGCCCGACAGCGCGGGGCGGCTGGGCCTGCTGATCCCCAGCGCCCACCTGCTCGCCGTGCCGGCCGTCGCCCACACCGTGACCAAGGCCGCCGACGCCGTCCACCTGTGCCCTGATGCCGCGGCACTTGCCGAACTCGATCCGCCCGCCCAGCGACTCGCCGCCCGATGGACCCAGACGCTCCACATCCCCGCCGACCGGCGCGCCCGCGGCCTCGAACCGCTGACCCACAGCGATGACCCCGCCACGCGCCTGATCGCCCTGCGTGCCCTGATCCAGTTGCGCGACCCTGCCGCCGACGACGGCATCGCCGGCCTGTGCACCGACGCCGAGCCGGCCATCGCGCGCATCGCTCTGCGTCACCTGATTCAGCGACGCTGGAAGGGCCTCGATGAGCTGTCGCTGCGGCTGGTCAACTCGCCGCACGACGAGATTCGCCGCATGGCCGAGCGCCACCTGGCACCCGTCGGCCTCGCCCGGCTCTGGGAACAGTGGGACCAGATGGACATCACCACCCGCACTGCCGCGGGCAAGGCCCTGCTCAAGATCGACGGCGACTTTCATCGCCAGCTCGCCCAGCGCTTCAGCGACCTGGACAGCCGCAGCCG
>DASVCG010000311.1:0-2361 GCA_036381755.1 Phycisphaeraceae bacterium
TGGCCGACGATCTCTTCGCTTTTGCCGTGAGCGTAGACGTTGGCGGTGTCGAGGAAGTTGATGCCCGCATCGATGGCGCGGTCGATGATGGTCATCGACGCCTCAGCCTCGGTTCGCCAGCCGAAGTTCATGCACCCCAGGCACAGGGGGCTGACGCGGATGCCGGTACGGCCCAGGTATCGGTATTCCATGGTCAAAATCCCTTTTTCCTGGCGCGAAGCGGCGCGGGCCTGCTGGGCCTTGGGGGCGGGTTACCCCATCAGGACGCTGACCGGGCCCACTGGATGAGGAGGTCGGCCACCTCGGGTCGGCTGAACTCCGCCGGGGGTCGCTGACCGGCCTTGAGCATCTCGCGCACCTTGGTGCCGGAGAGGAAGATCTTGCTTTCCGGGCCGTGGGGGCAGGTCTTGCCGCTGGTCATGCCCCCGCAGGACTTGCACCAGGCCGAGTGCTCGAACTTGAGCGGCGTGATGCCGATCTCATCAGGGCGGAACTGGTCGAAGAGGTTCTGGGCGTCGTAGGTGCCGTAGTAGTTGCCCACGCCGGCGTGGTCGCGGCCGACGATGAAGTGGGTGCAACCGTAGTTCTTGCGGATCAGGGCGTGGAGGATGGCCTCGCGTGGGCCGGCGTAGCGCATGGCGCCGGGCATCACCGAGAGCATCGTGCGGTCCTTGACGTAATACTTTTCGATCAGCGCCTGGTAGCACTGCATGCGCACGTGAGCGGGGACGTCGCCGGGCTTGGTCTCGCCGACCAGGGGGTGGATGAGCAGCCCGTCGGCGATCTCCTGGGCGCACTTGGTCAGATACTCATGGGCGCGGTGGATGGGGTTGCGGGTTTGGAAGGCGGCGATGGTCCTCCAGCCGCGCTGCTCAAACGCCTCGCGCGTTTTGCGAGGCGGCAGGCGGAACTGGGTGAACTGCTCGCCGGGCTCCTTCTCGGGCGTGATGGTGATGACGTCGATGGGCCCAGCGACGAGCCAGTCGCCCTCCTCCATCACCGCCTTGGCGCCGGGGTGGGCCATCTCCTCCGTGCGGAAGACGTGGGGGATCTCCAGCTTCTTGTCGTGGGGGTAAATTTCCTGGATCTGGATAACGCCCAGGAGTGTGCCGTCGCTGTGCTTGAGGGCCGCCTGGCCGCCGACCTTGAGCTTGGCCTTGACCTCGTCGTTCACCGCCAGCGTGATGGGGATGGGCCACACCGTGCCGTCGGCCAGCCGCATGTCGGTGCAGATGCTCTTGAAATCGGCCTGGCCGACGTAGCCGGTCAGCGGGCTAAAGGCGCCGATGGCGATCATCTCCAGGTCGCAGGCCTGCTTGGCCGAGAGCGTGATGACCGGCAAGGACGCGGCCTGATCCTTGAGCGCAGCAGCCCGATCCGGGCTTACCAGACGATTCACCAGCGTGCCCCCGTGGGGAAGGATCAGACCATTGTTCGACATCGCTCCGTAGCTCCGTTTTATATGTGGGTGATTCGATAAATCGGCGGCCTGGACGGCCAGCGGCGCAGGCATCGCCATTCAGCACAACGGGTCGATGGTAGTCACACCGCTGCCGGTTCGCAAACGCTGGATTGCCCCGGGCGATAAGCCTCCGTATCCTTATTTAAAGTGCCCTGAATCCGCCCCAACCCTGCCGAACTCCGGCTATCGGCTGCCGGCTGCTCCCGAGCGGAAAGGACCACCTCATGACTCACCGCCTCCTCGCTGTGACTGTGCTGGCCCTGGCGTGGCTGTCGGCTCCGCTGGCGTGGGCCGATCCGCCCGGCCCGGAGCTGGAGGGCCAGGTTCAGCAGGCCTACCAGCAGACCCAGCAGTACCAGGCGACGCTCACCTTTCAGACACAGATTGAGCAGGGTCGGTGGACCACCACCCGCCAGGGCGATGTCCGCGTCGCTTTCGACCGGCCGGGGCAGCGCCTGATGGTGGACCATCCCGACTTTTACCTGGTCGTCGCGGATGGCAAGCTCCGGCTTCGCAGCGATCAAGCACCCGGGCGGTACGTGGAAACCGCCCTACCCTCGCCGTTGACCTACGAGGCGATTATCCAGGCGGTGCCGCCCCTGGCCGGCCCGCCGATGCCGGACCTGGCGTTCCTCCTGTCCGATCACCCGGTCTGGGCGATGGCGGGGCAGCCATCGGCCCGCGCTGCGGTGCTGCCTCCCGCGGAAGGCAGCTCCACCGCCCCACGGCTTCAGATCCAGGCGGACCAGGGCACTGTGAGCCTGAGCATCGACCCGCAGACCAAGCTGGTGACCCAGGCGGTGTCGCAGCTCGACACGACCGCGATGGGCGCAGCGTCGGTCGACGCTGTCACCTTCTCCATGAACTATCAGGTCCAGAAGCACAACGAGCCGCTGGAC
>DASVCG010000312.1:0-2447 GCA_036381755.1 Phycisphaeraceae bacterium
AGGCGCGCCTGCTCCAGCTTGAACCCGCCTTGCAGCTCCAGCGTGTCGATGACGTTGAGCGCGCTTTGGGGCAATAGCGCCCGGACGGTGGGGGTGATCGTCTGGGCCTGGGCGCTGAGGGTCAGGGCGGCTTGCGTGGGGGTGGTGGGCGTCGCCAGGCCGGTCGCTTCCATCGCGCCGCCGTCGAATTGGGCGGCCAGTTGCTGCAACTCCACCTGGCCGGGGCGGATGATCGCCTGACCGCTCATCCGGTGCAGCTCGATCCGCTGATCGGGCAGGGTGATCGCCAGCTCGTGCGGGCGGAGGGTGAGCGTGTAGTCGCCGCTCGTGTCGTCATTCGGGTTTGTCTGGTAGATCAACTCAGCGTCGGTCAGGCCGCTGGGCTGGTAGCGCTTCCATAGCTGCGCCAAGCGCGGCCGAAGCTCGTGTGCGGGGGGCAACAGGTCAAGCAGGGCGGGGCTGATCGCCAGGTCGCTGGCGGTGAATCGCCATTGGAAGGCGGGCTCCGATCGGCTCCAGTCGACCTGGCCGGCGAGGGAGATTGGGCTTTTGTCGTGCTGGGCGGTCAGGTGTTCCAACTGCACGCCCAAGCGGTTCAGCGTGAGCGAAGCGTTGACTTGCTGGGCGGTGAAATCGCCGTTGTGCGGCCGGGCTGAGGCGTCCTGGACCGCCAGTTGGAAGGACCAGTCGATCTGGCCCTGCGGATCGGCGAAGACGCGGCCTTGGCCCTGGAGCGTGCCGGTCAGGTGCAGGTCGCGCACCCACTGGTCCTGGGGCGAGGGGATCGAGGCCAGCAGGAAGCCGTCGATGGGCAGGTAGGCGTTGGTGATGGTCAGGTCGGGGATGGCGTGGTGGTCGCTGGTGCGCTGCACGCTGCCGGAGACGACGCCTTTTGCGCCGGTGGGCCCGCGGAGGCTGACGTGGTCGACATCCACGCGGTCCTGCTCGATGATGATTCGCCCGTCGATGGCCTCCAGCGGGTAGGGCCAGTGCTCAAAGAGCAGGACGATGGCGTCATCAGGGCGGATCTCGATGGTGGTGCGTTTGCGCTTGTCCTTGCCGTAATCGCGATGAACCTGCACGTGCGCCGCCAGGCGGCCGCCCAGGCTAAAGGCGGGCGGGGCTTTCTGGGCTAGCTGGTCTGCTGGCGCGGTGGAGGGGGTGTTCGCGGCGTCGGCAGGGCGGATCAACCCCTGCTCGATGAGGCGCTGATAGGCCGGCTCGTGAAGGAACATCTTGATGAGCTTGAGGTGCTTGGGCTCAGCGGCGTTGAAGAGGTGCTCATCGAGCGGGACGTGATCCGCGGTGACGGTGATGTCCACCTGGCCCAGGTCGCCCGGCGGGGCGATGGTGCCGGTGACTGTGAGCTGCCCGCCGCTGGGGCCTATGCCCTGGAGAGATTCGATCCACACCCGCTCGTTTGAGAAGTGCACGCGGCCGTGCAGGCCGTGGACGGGATAGGGGAACTTGTAGTAACAGGCGCTGGCGTCGAGCAGATCCAGCACGCCCTGGTAGCGGAGCGGGCCGGCCTTTTCATCGCGCGTCAGGGTGAAGTCGGCCTGGAAGCGGCCGCTGGGGTTGAATCGGTGATAGTGCTTGTTCACCACGGGGGGTAGGATCGCCAGGAAGGGCGGGTTTTCCGGGAGGGTGAACGGCTCGGTGCGAACGTTCAGCCGCAGCGGCGCATCCAGCGACAGCGCCCCGACCACGCCGTCGATCGTGTAGCGCACGCCTTCGATCAGGCCTGAAATCCGCTTGAGGGTGACGCGGTCGTTGTCCAGGAAGAATTGGCCGGAGACGTCCTGGAGCCGCGTGTTGATCTCGCGGACGGGCAGGTTCAGCGACACGTCGCGGACTTCCAGCTCGGCGTGCAGTCCGCCGGCGGTGTCGTGATCGTAGCGGACGGTGAGCACCGGCAGCGAGCCGCGCGGGTCGAGCAGGTCCCAGAGGTGTTGGAGGCCCGCGGGCAGCAGTTGGCGCTGATTCCGATCGAAGCGGAAGCCGTGCAGTTGGGCCGTCACCTGCTGGCGCTCCACGTCCAGCGAGCCTTCGAGGGTGGCGCCGGGCCGGCCGGTCTGATCGGCCTGGCTGAGGAAGAAGGCGTAGGCGCGTGGGTTGGCCGGGTTTTTCTTGAGGTTGCCTTCCAGGCGCAGCCGGCCGCGCTCCTCAAAGCCCGACGCGCCGACCTGGGCGAAGCGCAGCTCGCCGCCGCGGATGAGCACCTCCGGCAGGGTTTGGGGCAGGAAGGTGTCGTCGCCGTCGCGGCGGGGCAGGGGCAGGGATTGATAGTTGTAGCGGCCGGTTTGCAGGTCCTGCGTCAAATGCAGCACCGGCTCCAGGGCGACCAGCGACTCCACCGCCAGCCGGCCCTGCAAGAGCGCGGCCCAGTCCAGGTCCAGCAGCACGTGGCGGACCTCCAGCAGCCGGGCAGCTTCCGGCGGCAGATC
>DASVCG010000313.1:0-6648 GCA_036381755.1 Phycisphaeraceae bacterium
AGGGGACGCTGACGCCACGGGTTGTGCGGGGATCGGGGGTCGGGGATCGAGGATTGAGGTCCGGGGGGCGGGGGAAGTCTAGCGGTCAGCGGCTCTTTTTCTTGCGTTGCTTGAACTTGGGCCGCTGGGGCTTGCTGGGCCCCTTGATCTGCGGCACCGCCCGCCCGCCGCCCAGCGCCGCCAGGTCCATCCCGCCCAGGCCGGTCAGCGCCCTGAGCCGCGAGAGCGTGCTCATGCTCGAGAGCTGCTTGCTCATCTGGCTGACCATCTCGAAGCCCTTGACCAACTGGCTCACGTCCCGCTGCTCGGTGCCCGAGCCGCGGGCGATTCGGCGTCGGCGGGAGTTGTCCAAAAGATCCACGTCGCGACGCTCCTGCGGCGTCATGGACTGGATGATCGCCTCGGTGCGGTTGATCTGCCGCTCGTCCAGGTCCAGATCCTTGAGCTGGCTGCCGATGCCCGGCAGCATGCCCAACAGCGACTTCATCGGCCCCATCTTGCGGATTGCGCGGAGCTGCTTGAGGAAGTCGTCCATCGTCATCTTGCCCTGGGCCATCTTCTCCTGGAGCGCCAGGGCTTCTTCCTGACTGACCTGCTCCTGGGCCTTCTCGACGAGCGAGACGACGTCGCCCATGCCCAGGATGCGGCTGGCGATCCGCCGGGGGTGGAACTCCTCCAGGGCTTCGAGCTTTTCGCCCACGCCGATGAACTTGATGGGCTTGCCGGTGATCTGCCGGACGGACAGCGCCGCGCCGCCCCGCGTGTCGGAGTCGAACTTGGTGAGGATGACGCCGTCCAGCTCAAGCTGCTCGTTGAACGCCTTGGCGGAGTTCACCGCGTCCTGGCCGGTCATGGCGTCGATGACCAGCAGGATCTGGTGCGGGTTCACCGCGGCGCTGACCTGGCGCAGCTCGCTCATGAGGGCGTCGTTGATGTGCAGCCGGCCCGCGGTGTCGAGGATGAGCACGTCGCAGCCGGTCTGGCGCGCCGCGGCCAGGGCGTTGCGGCAGACGGTCACCGCAGCGCCCACCGCCTTGCCGTACTCAGCCACCTTGTCCGGCTCGCCGTGGAAGTGCACCGCCCCGTTGCCCGGCGCTTCGCTTTGCACCTGCTGGGCCAGCACCTCGAGCTGCTGCACCGCTGCAGGCCGCTGGAGATCCGCCGCGGCCAGCATCACCCGCTTGCCGCGCTTCTTGAGGTACGCCGCCAGCTTGCCGCAGGTGGTGGTCTTGCCCGAGCCCTGGAGGCCGCACATCATCAGGACCGTCGGCCCGGGCTGGACGTACATCAGCGGCGGCTGATCGGGCGATTGCTCATCCTCCCCGCCCAGCAGCTCGACCAGCTCGTCGTAGACGATCTTGATCATCTGCTGCGCCGGCCGAAGCGACGCGAGCACCTCCTGCCCCACCGCCTTGCCCAGCACCGCGTCGGTGAACCGCTCGACCACCTCGTAGTGGACGTCCGCCTCCAACAGCGCCGCGCGGACCTCCTCCATCGCCTCGCGCACGTTGGATTCGCTGATCTTGCCCCGGCCCGACAGCTTCCGCAGGGCCGATTCGAATTTCTCTGAGAGCGTGCCGAACATCCGCTTATAACCTCAATAACAACCCGCCCGGGACGGCAATCCTATGCCAAAGAGCCACCTGAGAAAAGCGACCACATCCTCAAGCTCAAGGGGCGCTGAGGATTGGCGAATCCTAACAGCCCGCCCCCAACGGGGGCGCGGCTGAGGAGGCATCTGATCACCCTGTCACCTCACTCCCCCGCGGGCCTGTAAAAGTGCAGCGTCATTCCGCCATAGGTGTGGCTTTGCGGCTCCTCGAAGCCCGGAACCGTCAGCGGGGCCACCTGCTTCTCCAGCCGAAGCACCAGCACGCCCCCCGGCTCCATCACGCTCCGCAGCTCCTCCACGAGCGCCGCGATCTGCCCCGCCCCCTCCGCCCGGTGAAGCAAGGCATAAGGCGGATCGACAAACGCCACCTGCACCTTCGCGGCCTCTTTCTCCTCCACCAGCCTCACCCAGCCCCGATGCAAAGCATTGACCCGCATCACTCGCGCGCGATCCGCCAAGCCCAGCGTCTCCAGGTTTCGCTTGAGCCGATCCAGCGCATCGCGGTCCTGCTCGATGAAGACGCACCGCCCTGCTCCGCGCGACAGGGCCTCCAGCCCCAGCGTGCCCGTGCCGCTGAACACGTCCAGCACCAGCGCATCATCCGCCTCGTTCAGCAGCCCCATCGACCATAAGCGGTCGAACAGGCTGGTCTTGACCCGGTCGGTGATGGGCCGCGTGGTCGTCTGGTCCCTGGGCCCCAGGAGCTTTCGACCGCGGTGCGTGCCGGCAACGATGCGCATCATGGCGAGCTTCAACCAATGACCTACCGCCACAGCAACCCGCCCCGCGCCGCTGCAGCCGGTGTTGGCAATCCGCGTCTTTCATTCTAGATTGCCCCGCGTGAGCAAGCACCCACGACAAACCGTCACCATGGCTCAGCGGGCCGACCGCTACGCGCTTTACCAGAAAACCGTGCAGGAGCCCGAGCACGAGGTCGACTTTTTCGACCGCGTCTACCGCTCGCGCTTCGGCCGCTCGCCGCGGGTCCTGCGCGAAGATTTTTGCGGCACGTTCGCCGTCTGCTGCGTCTGGGCGCGCAAGCCCGGCCGCATCGCCCTGGGCGTCGACCTGGACCCCGAGCCCCTGGCCTGGGGCCGTCAGCACAACCTGGCCAAGCTCCCCCCCGCCGCCCAGAAGCGCGTGAAGCTGCTCCAGCAGGACGTGCGCACCGTCAACCGCCCGCAGGCCCACGTGCTGGCCGCGCAGAACTTCTCCTTCTGGATCTTCACCACCCGCGACGAGCTGCGCCATTACTTCCGCATCGCCCACCAGAACCTGAGCCGCCAGGGCCTGATGGTCCTGGACATGATGGGCGGGCCCGAATGCCTCAAGGAAGGCCATAAGGACATCCGCCCCTACGGCCGGTTCGACTACATCTGGGAGCAGGCCCGGATCGACCCCATCACCCACCTGGGAAGCTGGTACATCCACTTCCGCTTCAAGGACGGCAGCCGGCTCCGCCGGGCATTCGAATACCACTGGCGGTTCTGGACCATCCCCGAGGTGCGCGAAGTCTTGGCGGAAGCGGGCTTTAGCCAATCCCACGTCTACTGGGAAGGCACCGACCCCAAGACCGGCGAGGGCGACGGCGTCTGGCGCCGCAGAACCTCCGCCCCCCACGACCCCTCCTGGATCGCCTACATCGTGGCGGAGAAATAGAGGGGTAGCCCCCGGCCCCCCGGAATGGGCAGAGGGTAGACGGCAGAGGGCACAAGGCTGGAATCTGCCATCTGACGATTTGGCGATCAGCAACGTCTGCCGTTAGATTCTTGGCTCGCCCCGCGCCAGCGGGCGGCGTACCCTTACAACCGCCAAACCAACTGCCAAATCGCCCCATGAAGTTCCAAGCACCCAAAGGCACGCGCGACTTCTACCCCGCCGACATGGCCTGGCGCAACCACCTGCTCGACGCCTGGCGGCGAGTGTCCATCCGCCACGGGTTCGAGCAGGTCGACGGGCCCATCTTCGAACTGCTGGATCTCTACAAGGTCAAGTCCGGCGAGGGGATCGTTAGCGAACTGTTCCACTTCGAGGACCGCGGCGGGCGCGAGCTGGCCATCCGCCCCGAATTCACCCCCACCCTCGCCCGCATGGTCGCCCAGCGGGCCCAGAGCCTGGCCAAGCCCATCAAGTGGTTCTGCACGCCCAACCTCTGCCGGGCTGAGCGGCCCCAGCGCGGCAGGCTGCGCGAGTTCTGGCAGTGGAACGTAGACGTGCTGGGCAGCGACGCCCCCCTCGCCGACGCTGAGTGCATCCTCGTCGCCGTCGACCTGCTCCAGGAATTGGGCCTTCAGCCCGAGCACGTGCGCGTCAAGATCAGCCACCGCCGAACCGTCCGCCACATCCTCACCAAAATGGGCGTGCCGGAGGACAAGATCCTCGACGCCTTCGACCTGCTCGACCGCCGGGACAAAATCGAGCCGCAGGAGTTTCAGCAGCACGCCGCCGACCTGGGCCTGGACGAGCCGCGCGTCGCCCGCTTCGACCAGACCTGCCGGCTCAAGTACCGCGCAGGCGACCTCGACCAGATGCGCAGGCACCTGGGCACCCACGACCACGACCTGGCCGACCTCCTGGCCCTGGACGAGCAATTGCGAGCCTTCGGCATCGAGCCCTGGTGCGAGTACGACCTGGGCATCGTCCGCGGCCTGGCCTACTACACCGGCACGGTCTTTGAGATTCACGAAGTCTCCGGCGTGGAGCGCGCCATGGCCGGGGGCGGGCGGTATGACCAGCTCATCGAGCTTTTCGGCGGCCCGCCCACCCCCGCGGTAGGCTTCGGCATGGGCGATGTCGTGCTCACCCACGTCCTGGCGGACAAGGGCCTGATCCCTGAAGAAGTCTCGCCCCGCCCGGACGTGTTCCTGGTGGCGCTGACCGACCGCGGAGCCGCTCAACTGCCCCAGCACGTCGCCGCCCTTCGCCGAGCCGGCGTTCACGCGCGGTTCAGCTACAAGACCACGCGCAACCTGGGCAAGCTGCTCAAGGACGCCGCCGCCAGCCGCGCACGCTTCGCCCTCCTCCTCGACGACAAGGCCGACGCGGGCCTGGCCGACCTGAAAAACCTCGACACCGGCGAGCAGGAAGAGGTTTCCCTCGCCCACGTCGCCGACCGCCTCCGGGCCTGACCGCCCCGCTTTGCGCCAGCAAAACCAAGGGCAGGGCGCATCGCCCCACCGCCTGTGCCGCATCGCCGCCCGCAGCCATTCCGGGGGTCCGGGGTCTGGGGTCTGGGTCCGGGGGTTCGGGCGCGTCGGCTACACTTGAACCGGCGGTCAAGCCCGTTGCACTCGCCCCGCCCGCTGGATCCGATATCGGGCGCCGCCGCCACAGCAGCGTTCGTCGAGGATCGCCCCCGATCATGCGCAACGCCCGTGCCAATTCCGTGAGTCCGGACATCCCCGCAGCCATCGCCTTGCAGCGACAACTGGCCGAGCAGGTGAAGTTCTGCTCCCTGCCGCGTCGGCTGCGCATCGTGGCGGGGGTGGACGTGGCCTACTCCCATGCCGCGCAGCGCAGCTTCGCCGTGGCGGTGGCTTACGACATCAAGCAACAAAAGGTGCTGGAGGTCGCCCAGGCCCAGAGGCAGGTGGAGTTCCCCTACGTGCCGGGGCTGCTTTCGTTCCGCGAAGCGCCCGTGATGATCCAGGCCATTGAGCACTTGCAGCACCCGCCGGACCTGCTTCTGGTCGACGGCCAGGGCATCGCGCACCCGCGCCGCTGCGGGATCGCCTCGCACATCGGCGTGACGCTGGACATGCCCGCCATCGGCTGCGCCAAGTCCCGGCTCGTCGGCAAGCACGAGGCCGTCGGCGAGGAGCGCGGCCAATGGGTGGACCTCGTGCACCACGGCCAGGTCATCGGCCGAGTGGTGCGGACCAAGCGCCGCGTCAAGCCGGTCTACATCTCCGTGGGCCACCGCGCCGACCTGGACCAGGCCGTGGCGCTGGTGCTGCGCCTGGCGACGCGCTACCGCCTGCCCGACCCCGTGCACGAAGCCGACCGCCTCGCCGGCCTGCTCAAGCCCAAAGGGTAACAGAGGGTAGGGGGCAGCCCCCCGAAGGGGCAGAGGGCAGGAGAAGAAATCAAGAGCCAGGAAATCACCCTCCATCATTAATCACCCATTTTTCTCCTTGCACCCTTCGCCGCTGAGACGGAAACTGGCTTGCCCATGGCGCAGCGGTGTTTCCACTACGAAACGGCCTTCGAGCACTACCTGCGGGCCAACGCCATCCCCTACATCGCGGTGGACGAAGCCAAACGCGCCCTGCATGGCCGATCGCCCCCCATCAGCCTCAAGAGCTTCGACTTCGTCGTCTACAGCGAGTCGGGGCCGAACCTGCTCATCGACGTCAAAGGCCGTAAGCACGCCCGCGCCGCAGGCGGCAGAACCTTCCAAAACTGGGTCACGCAGGAAGATGTGGACGGCCTGACGCGCTGGCGCGATGTCTTCGGCCAGGGGTTCGACGCTGCGTTCGTCTTCCTTTTCTGGTGCGACGCCCAGCCGCCCGACGCGCTGTTCCACGAGATCTTCGAGTTTGCCGGCCGATGGTACGCCGTGCTGGCTGTCCGCCTGGACGACTACCGCCAGCACATGCGCCGCCGCAGCGCCAAGTGGAACACCGTCCACCTCCCCGCCAGGGCCTTCGACCGCCTGGTGGTCCCCCTCAAGCAACTGCTGCTGTAGCAGCGGCCCGCGTTCTTCAGCCCCGCTCGCGCTGAGCCGTGCCACCCAGGCGAATCGCCTGACCCGCGTTTGATCGCCTCCTCCACCCCAGCGGCCTAGAATCCGCGCGACCGGCCTGCCGGGGGGAGGGAGGGGGCGATCATGTCCATCGACCCGCGACGCCGACTGGCGGCTTGCTTGATCGGCGTGACCAGCCTGATCGGCTGCGCCGCCTTGAACAACCCCAAGCCCAGCCATGACTTCGCCGTCCTGCTCATCGAGCTGGAGCCGCAGGACTTTGAGCCCGGCCCGCCGCCCGCCCACACGCTGGAACGGCCGTGGGTGAGCACACGGCTGTGGTCCTTCCGCG
>DASVCG010000314.1:0-5167 GCA_036381755.1 Phycisphaeraceae bacterium
GGAGGAACTGTCAAAAGTCGTGGATGAGTCGTTGATCAGGCGGCGTGTTGTTTGACTCCGTCGGTGAAGGGGATGCCGGCGAGGACGTCGCCGATGAGTTCGTGGCCGTTGAGGCGGCGCCAGCGTTTCTGGGCCGACTCGGCCAGCTTGAAGACCATCGTCAGCGTCGCCAGGCGTGAGCCGCAGCCCTTGGTCTTGTCGGTCCGCAGACGCACGGTCGCGAAGGTCGACTCGATCGGGTTGGTCGTCCGCAGGTGGATCCAGTGTTCGGCGGGGAAGTCGTAGAACGTCAGCAGTTCCACGCGATCCTTCCGCAGGCAGTCGACGGCCTTGGAGTACTTCGCCTCGTACACCTCAATGAAGTGCGCCATTGCCTGTTCCGCCTGCTCCCTTGCGGGGGCCATCCAGATCTGGTGCAGGCGATCCTTCGCCTCGCCGTGCAATCGCTTGGGCAGCTTGTCCAGCACGTTGCACGTCTTATGCACCCAGCATCGCTGAGGGCGTGTCTTGGGGAAGACCTGCGGCAACGCCTTCCAGAACCCCAGAGCGCCGTCGCCCGTGGCCAGTTCGGGATCGATCGTCAACCCACGCTGCTTCACGTCCAGGAGCAGCGACTTCCACGACTGCTCGCTCTCGCGATAGCCGTCCTGCACGGCTATGAGTTCCTTCTTCCCCTGGGCCGTAGCGCCCATGAGCACCAGGATACAAGTGCGATCCTCCTCCAGGCGGACGTTGAAGTGCACGCCGTCCGCCCAGAGGTAGACGTAGCGGGAACTCGCCAGATCCCGCCGCGACCACGCCCGGTAGTCTTCTTCCCACGTCCCCTTGAGGCGGGTGACGGTCGAGGCGCTCAGGCCGGGGCAGTCGCGCCCCAGAATCGCCTGCAGGGCTTCACCGAAGTCGCCGGTGGAGACGCCCTTGAGGTAGAGCCAGGGGATCAGCTCCTCGATGGAGCGGGTCTTGCGCAGGTACGGCGGCAGGATCGCTGAC
Source organism: Phycisphaeraceae bacterium (assembly GCA_036381755.1). Classification (GTDB taxonomy): domain Bacteria; phylum Planctomycetota; class Phycisphaerae; order Phycisphaerales; family Phycisphaeraceae; genus DASVCG01. The sequence goes on from DASVCG010000314.1 coordinate 991, forward strand.
GTGAACCGCTGGGCCTCCTCCGGGGGCCGGCGATCGTGCACACGCGGCTGGGTGACCTCGACCCTGCCCACGCCGGTGACGATCGACCGCGTCGGCAGGTGGCCGTTGCGCACGACCAGGCGGTGGCCCCGCTCATCGACGAGCTGGGCATGGGCGTCGATCCACGCCGCGACCTCGGCCTCGATGGCCTGGGCGAGCAGCTGCTGGGCTCCCTGGCGGAGAATGGCGGTCAGCGGATCATCGCTCGATGCGGCGGTGCGGGATGGAAACGGAATCGGTTCGGCGGTAGCTTCATGCATGGTGGCGTACTCCGGTTCTTGTTGGACCACGGACGCGTAAGACACGTCCAGAGTACGCCGCCTTTTCAATTCGTCATCCACAACTTTCAGTCATACCTCAGAAGCGAGTATTGGCTTTATTGGATGAGGAGTCTGGCCAACCGCGACGCTCCAGTTAGAAGGGATTGTGGCGACCCTTGTTCCTGTGCACGAGCGCCCACAATCAAATTCTTTCACGTTGGATTCATTGCCTTACAAACTCGCTCAGGCCCCAGCATTTGCAAGCCCACCGAGCAACCGCCGCTAGGGGGTTTCTAGCCTGCGGGGTTGACAACATCCACGACGATGCGGTTGCCGTGGATTTCGACGATGCGTACGGGCTGATCGGGCTCGATCCACTGGCCCAGGCTCACGACATCGACGATCTGGCCGTCGAACTCAGCCCGCCCCGCAGGCCGCAGGCCGGTGGTGACGCGGCCCACGTCGCCCACGCGCAGCCGTCCCTGCCCCAACACCTCATCCCCGCTGACGTGCATCGCAGGCGGGCTTTCCGAAGCGGTCGCGCCGCTGGGCAGGGCCATGGCGGAGGTCTGCTCCTCCTGGAGGATCAGTCGGTTCAGGAGCGGGACTCGGCCGAAGTAGCGCGTGATGAAGTAGAACCCGATGAAGCTGACCAGGCCGCCGGCCATGAGGTAGATGATGGACTGGATCAGCCGGTTCCACATCGGCGGGGGAGGCAGGCGGAAGGGGCCGAAGCTCGACCCCCCGCTGGTGGGCACGCCGATGAACACCAGCCCGATAAACATCAGCACGACGCCGCTGATACCCAGCAGGCCGAAGCCCGGGATGAAGACCAGCTCGATCAGGAGCAGGGCCAGGCCGACGAGGAAGACGATCAGGTGCCAGATCTCCGCCAGGCCGACGAGGAAGGGCGCGCCCAGAAGCGTGACCAGGGCCAAGAGGGCGATGAGCCCTGCCACGCCGATGCCGGGGGTCTGGAACTCGATGTAAGCGCCCAGCAGGAGGGCCACGATGAGGATGCCCTTGACGATGGGGCTGGTGAGGAAGCCGGCCAGGTCTTCGGACCAGCTCTGGTCGACGCGTGCTACGCCGTTGGCGTTGAGGAACTGCTGAAGCTCGGCTTCGTTCGCGACGGTGGCCTGCGAGAGGCCCGCCTCCAGGGCGCGGTCCTGGTTGAGCGTCAGGAGCGTTCTGCCGTCGTGGACCTGCCTGACCAGCCGCCAGCGGCCGCGGTCGGCTTCGGTGGCGATGGTCAAGCCGGCGCTGCCCACCTGGGCCGCAGCGGTTGATCCCGAGCCGATCACATCAGCAATCTCTTTGCCCCGGACCATGACGGCGTAATCGACCTGGTTCACCAGCCGCTGCTGGCCGGTGTGGACGTTCTCGACCAGGTAGACCTCCACGCCCAGCACGCACATGGCCTGAAAGAGGGCGTAGTCGTAGCCGTTGGCGGTGGCGCTGTCGCGGAACTCCTCCAGGATGGGCGACAGGGCCTTGGCTCGCTCGGTGGGGGAGAGGTCCTGGCCGGGGACGATCGGCGCGCAGTCGCCGGTGGCGGAGGCCGGCGCCATGATGATCTGGTCGCAGGCCGCGGCGATCATGATGCCGGCGGAGTAGGCCTCGTGGCGCACCCAGGCGACGGTGGGCACGGGCAGGGTTTTGAGGTACTTGCTGATCTTCAGGGCGCTGTCGACCGTGCCGCCGGGCGTGTCCAGCTCGATGACGATGACCGACGCCCCGGCCTGAAGGGCGCGGTCCACCCGCCTGCGGAGGCTCTCGAGCACGAAGTCGTAGATGAGCCCCTCGACGCGGATGACCGCGACGTTGGCCCCGCTAGGCAGGATGCCCGGCCCGGCTGCCTGGTCCGGCTGTGTGGCAGGGGGGCTTGGCTGCGTGGCAGAGGGCACGGCGGAGTCAGCCGCCTGGCTGCCCGAGGGCGTGGGAGCCGCCAGCAGGACGCCCAGGCCCATCATCAGGGCCAGGAGGAGCACGACACGATGCAACTGAGAAGCCCGGGGGCCTGTCATGACAGACGATTATAGAACCGGGCCGGCTTCCAGGCGGCGATCGGCTGGGCCAGCAGCAGCGGGCGTCTCGCCTCGGGCGTGCCGGGCCCGCCTGGCGCGTTATACTGCTGCTTTGCACGTGATCCACCCGGGCGTTAGGCGGTGGGGCGCAGGGAGGCGTCCGTGAACGGGCCTCAAACCATGACCGAACCGACAGCAGCGGCCAGCCCGCCCAGCGGTGAGCCTGCGCCGGAGGGCGCAGCACCGGCTCCCGCTGCCTCGACCATGCCCGGCGAGGGCGGGGCGCGGCTGATCGCCCTGATGAACCAGAAAGGCGGCGTGGGCAAGACGACCACCACGGTCAACGTCGGCGCCGCCCTGGCGCGGGCCGGCCGACGCGTGCTCCTGATCGACCTGGACCCGCAGGCCCACCTGACGCTGTCGGTGGGCATCGACCCGGAATCGCTGGAGAAGTCGCTTTATCACCTGCTGACCCAGCCGGCCGTCACCGCTTCTCAGATTGTTCTAGAGGCCGGGCCGAACCTGGGCGTGCTGCCTGCGGAGGTCAACCTGGCCGGCGTGGAGGCTGAGCTGGCCGACCGCGTCGCCACCGGCGCCGCCCAGACGGTGCTGCGCAACAAGACGCGCGACCTGGTTCAGCAGTTCGAGTTCGTCCTGATCGACTGCCCCCCGAGCCTGGGGCTCTTGACCATCAACGCCCTGACGCTGGCGCGCGAGGTGATCGTGCCCATGCAGGCCCACTTCCTGGCCCTCCAGGGGCTGAGCAAGCTGCTGGAGACGGTGAGCATGGTTCGGCAGGGGATCAACCCCGACCTGGCTGTCTCGGGCGTGGTGCTGTGCATGCACGAGGCGCAGACGATCCTGGCGGCGGAAGTGACCAACGACTTGAAGTCTTTTTTCGAGCAGGCGCGCAGCACGGACGTGCCCTGGCGCGACGCGGTGGTCTACGAGCCGCCCATCCGCCGCAACATCAAGCTCGCGGAAAGCCCCAGCTTCGGCAAGCCCATCTTCGACTACGCCCCCGAGTCGCACGGCGCCGCGGACTACGCCGCCCTGGCCCGGGCCATCGCCGCCCAGCACGCCCCCCACGCAGACAAGCCCGCCTCGTGATTCGCGGTTTTCGGTCTCCTCTCTCCTGACTCCTGCCCTCTTCCGTCTGCCCCCTGCCCTCTATCTGTGCTCCTGGGAGATTGTGCCGGTGGTAACGGATGTGCGGATGAAGTCTGCGGATGACGAAGGAAGCGGATCGACACGGCTGGGCTTATCAAAAGCCTTTCATCAGCACGGCCGACATGATCGGGGGTGGACCGCTGACCCGATGGGATTGAAGGTATGTTGCGAATCGATGTGTCCAAGGCCAAGTCGGGGATGAAGCTTGCCCTGCCGGTTCAAAACCCTCGCGTGCCGGCACGGTCGCTGCTTAAAGTTGGCTACGAGCTGAACGACGGGATCATCCAGAAGCTGCGCGAGCATGGCGTGCGCTCGGTGTGGGTGCGCTACCCGAGCCTGGCGTTCCTGGAGCGGGTGATCGACCTGGAGACGATCAAGAATCAGCAGCAGATCGTCGCGCAGGTGGCCTCGACCTTCGAGATGCTTCAGACCAAGTCCGCGGCCAAGCTGCCTTACGAAACCTATATCGAGTCGATCCAGCAGCTCATCGATCACCTGATCGGCCAGCCCCAATCCGCGGTGTTCCTGGGCGATCTGGCGCAGGCCGGCGCGGAGCTGATGCGCCACAGCTCGACGGTGACGTACCTGTCGCTATTGATGGGCCTGAAGCTGGAGGGCTACCTCGTCCGCGAGCGCAGGCACGTGAACCCGGCACGGGCCAAGGAGGTGACCAACCTGGGC
>DASVCG010000315.1:0-2819 GCA_036381755.1 Phycisphaeraceae bacterium
CGCGCAGCAACGCGTCAGTCTGACCGCTTTGCAGCGCGGGTGAATTCAGCTCATACCGCATCAGCGCCAGTTGGGCCAGCTCATCAAGCGACAGCTCCGCGGGCAGCGACTCCCATCGGCCGTGGAATAATCGAAGCCGCTGCTTCTCCGCCTCGCTGGTCAGCGGGTCCTCAAGCAGACGCTCCACCACCGGCGAAGGCTCGATCGCCTCGCCCAGCGGCGCAGCAGCAGGCGGGCGAAGCTCCAGCTCCGCAGCAGGCTTCGTAGCGGGCTCCGCAACAGGTTCTGTAGCGGGCTCCGCAGCGGACAGGCTCAAAGCCCCCAGGCCCCAAACGCCCACCAGGCAGGCCCACATCGCTGCCGACCGGGCGAGATGGCCCGTCCGCCAACTGGAACGGCTCGGGATGTTTTGAGGTGTGCTCATGGTTAATCTGGTTGACGCGGTCATCTTAGTTTAGGATCGGCTGGTCCCCGGCACAGGGTCAAGAGGGATGCCATGAATGAGATCGACGAGTTTCCGATCCTGAAGGAGATGGTTTTTTTCAACCACGCCGGCGTCGCGCCCCTGAGCGGCCCAGCGGCGCGGGCCCTGCGGGAATATACCCAGCAGGCCCAGCGGGCCGCCTACGTGGGCGCGGGCTGGTACCGACGCGCCCGGCAAGTCAAAAGCGTCGCGGCCAGGCTCATCGGCGCTAAGGGCGAGCATGAAATCGCTTTCATCCCCAACACCACCACCGGCCTGGCTCTGGTGGCAGGCGGGCTTTCGTGGCGCGAGGGCGATCAGGCCGTCACCACCAACGTGGAGTTCCCCGCCAATTACTACCCATGGGAGGATCTTGCCCGCCGCCACGGCGTGGAGGTGGTGCATGTGCGCCAGCGCCCCGACGGCCGAATCGACGCGGGCGAGGTGATCGAGGCGATCACCGACCGCACGCGCGTGGTGGCGATCTCGCACGTGCAGTACGCCTCGGGCCACCGCATCGACCTGCGGCCCATCAGCGACGCGGTGCACCGCGTGGGCGGCTATTTGTGCGTGGACGCGATCCAGAGCGTGGGCCTGCTGCCGGTGGACGTGGAGGCGATGGGGATCGACTTCCTCGCTGCCGACGGCCACAAGTGGATGCTCGGGCCCGAAGGCTGCGGCATCTTCTACAGCCGGGCGGAGCTGATCCCGCTGCTGCACCCGCCGATCGTGGGCTGGATGGGGATGGTCGACGCGCAGGACTACGACCACTACCGCTTCGAGCTTTTGCCCGACGCCAGGCGGTTCGAGCCGGGCAGCTACAACATCGCGGGCATTCTGGCGCTGGGGGCGAGTTTGGCGATGCTGCTGGAGGTGGGGATCGACACGGTCTGGTCGCGCGTGGAATCGCTGACGGATCGGCTGTGCCAGGGGCTTGAGGCCAAGGGCTACCGCGTGTTCAGCCCGCGGCGCGATCCGGGCGAGCGCAGCGGCATCGTTTCCTTTGAGCCGCCTGCCGGTCGGCCCAGCCCGCAGCAGATCGCGACAGACCTGGAACAGCAGAAGATCATCCTCGCGGTGCGGTCGGGCCGATTGCGCGCCAGCCCGCACTTCTACAACACGCCCGAACAGGTCGACCGCCTATTGGCGGCGCTGCCCTGAAGCAATCGGACCGCGGAGCGGCACGCAAGCACAACGTCAGCATCAGCGCGGATCAGCCCTGTTCAATCACCTGGTCGATCAATTCAGGCGGGGCGCCGATGGACGCGACGCTGACCTGGCCCAGGTAAGGCTCAGCCTCCGGCGAGTCGAATCCCGTCTTGCGAGCGACCAGCGTGACGGTGTGGTGCGCGCGGATGGCGACGGGGCTGGGCCGGCCGGTCTGGCAATCCAGGCCCGAGGGGATATCCACCGCCACGACCGCGGGGCCTTGAAGCTGATTGACCCGTTCGATGATCTGCGTCAAGGGCGGGTGCACCTGGCCCTCAAAGCCCGTGCCCAGCAGGGCGTCGACCACCACATGAGCCCGCGCCCAGCGCGGCGAAGCCTCAGCGATCTGCGCCGGCTGCATAATGGGCAGCAGGTGCAGGCCCATCCGCTGGCAGATGCGGGCGTTGATCGCCGCGTCGCCCTTGAGCGCGTCGGGGTCCTTGGCGGCGTAGATCGTGACGGCCACGCCCCAGTTGTGCAGTTGGCGAGCCACGACATAGCCGTCCCCGCCGTTGTTCCCCCCGCCGCACAGGATCGCCACGCGCGACGCGCGCGGCTCCAGCAGTTGCTGCGTGGTCAGCAGATCGAGGATGAGCGAGGCCACATGCAGGCCCGCGTTCTCCATGAGCACCACGCCGGGGATGCCCAGCGACTCGATGGCCAGGCGATCAATTCGGCGGACCTGATCGCGGGTCAGAACGTGCTCGCGATGGCGCGGGTTGAAGCGGGTCATGGGGTGATCCGTGTGCCCAGGATGTCCAGGAACCGCGCCAGCCACGCTGGGTGCGCCGGCCAGGCCGGGGCGGTGACCAAATTGCCGTCCACGTGCGCGTCAGCCAGGTCCACCTGCACGTAGGTTCCGCCCGCGGCGTTCACCTCCGGCCCGCAGGCGGGGTAGGCGGTGGCCCGCTTGCCGCGCAGCACGCCCGCCGCGGCCAAGAGCTGCAAGCCGTGGCAGATCGCCGCGATGGGCTTGTTTTGCTGGCTGAAGTGGCGCGCCACCTCCAGCACGCGCTCGTTGAGGCGCAGGTATTCGGGCGATCGGCCGCCGGGGACCACCAGCGCGTCGTAATCTTCCGGCCGCACGTCCTCGAAGGTCGCGTTGAGCGTGAACTGGTGGCCGGGCTTCTCGCTGTAGGTCTGGTCG
>DASVCG010000316.1:0-3315 GCA_036381755.1 Phycisphaeraceae bacterium
GAATTGAGGGTTTGAGACAGGGACCAATAGCCCGCCCCCAACGGGGGTGCGGCTGGAGCCGCTTTTCCCATCCCTGCCGCCCGCCAGCCGTCCGATCAATCGTCCTGCTCGTCAGCGGGGGGCTCGGGGAAAGCGGGGGCGTCGGGGGGTTCCGTCCAGTCCTCCACGCCGTCGAGCTGGAGGGCCAGGGGGGCGGTTTTGCGGTAGCCGAGCTTGCGGATGACCTCGAGCACCTCGGTCCAGGTGGGGTAGGGTCGGTTGTTGACGCGCTTATAGGCGTCGATGGCCTTGATGAAGAGGAACTGCTCGTCGGTCATCTGGCCTTCTTCAGCGGCCTTCATGAAGTCGGTGCGCCGCCGACCGGGCCCCCTGCGGCGCTCCAGGCCGGTGTATAAACGCTGATCGACGACCGACTGCCGACGGTCCGGCCCGCGCTGCTGATGAGGGCGGGGCTCGGACTGGGAACGGTCCGGGGGAACGGGCTCCGACATAGCTGACTCCTTGCCTCCGCTTGACGACTCCAGGCCGACCGCGGGGGCCTCGTCAGCGGTGTTATAGGTCGTCCTCTTCCTCCTCATCGAAGAAGTCTTCGTCCTCGTCCTCGTCGAAGAATTCCTCCTCTTCCTCCTCGTCGAGGAAGTCCTCGTCCTCTTCGAAGTCCTCGTCCTCTTCTTCTTCGTCAAAAAAATCCTCGTCCTCAAGCTCGTCCTCGTCATCCTCGAGCATGAAGAGGGAGGGGAACCGGGGCATGGGTTGATCCGCCCAGGCCGGGGTTCCGTGGGTGAGGGCCGGTGCCGTCGCGTTTGGATCGATCTGCGCGATCATGATGTCTACCTCCAACAGGGCCAGGATTCAGCCCGCAGGCCAGCGCTGGTGAACCACTCACGGCGGCCTGCCGGGCGGGCCGGTGCCGGGCTTGGTTCGTTGGCCCGGCTTAAACTGGCGGTTACACTATCGGGCGGCGTGGGTTTGTCAATGGAATCTTCGAGGCAAGATGGCGGAAATCATCCGCCCCCGCGCCGCCAGGAGCCGACCGCCTTGCATGCCGCCCACCAGATCGAAGGCCGATGGAATATCGCCGCTGCGGTCGCGGGCTGGGCGGTGCCGGGGTTGGGGCATTACCTCCTGGGCCAGCGCCGCAGGGGGGGAATCCTGCTGGTGACGATCGGCCTGCTGTGGCTGGGGGGGCTGCTGCTAGGCGGCATCAGCGTGATCGATCACCGGGAGCACCCAGCCTGGTTCCTGGGGCAGATGCTGATGGCGCCCTCGGTGCTGGTGGACAGCTTCCATCAGCACCTGCGCGACCACGCCGGCGTGCCGATGCCTCACTCCTCGGCCTTCGAGCCCAGCTTCGGCCACGTGAATGAGCAGGGCACGCTCTACACAGCGCTGGCGGGCCTGCTGAACCTGCTGGCGGTGCTGGACGTGCTCTACCGCGAGGCCGACGACACGCGCGAGCTGGAGCCGCAGGCGAAAGGGCGCAGCGGATGACCTTCATGACGTGGCTAATCCTCCCCTGCTGCGCCGCCCTGGTGCTGGCCTATCGGCCATTCCTGGACCCGTTGCCTCTGCACAGCGGGTGGATGTGGCTGATGCTGCCCCTGGCCCTGGCCATCGCGGTGGTCTACAAGACCATTAAGCTGCCCGACCTCTCAGCCCTGCCCAGGCAGGCCGCTACCCTGGCTGTGCAGATCATCGTGTTCATGGCCCTGGCTGCAGCGGCGGTGTGGCTCATCGTCGAGCTGGCGTAGTGCACAACAGACGGCAGCCCCCGGAAGGGGCAGGGGGCAAGAAGAACAAACCACAGTTGACGATCAGTAATCACGCATCATTCACCGGGGTTTTCTGTTTTTCGCCATGAAGCACCTGCTAGCTCAATTGATGGAAGGCCAGCCGCTGTCGCAGGATCAGGCGGTGGAGGCGTTTGAGCGGATCATGAGCGGCCAGGCCTCGCCGACGCAGATCGCGGCGCTATTGACGCTCTTGGCGCAGCGCGGGCCGACCGTGGAGGAGCTGGTCGGGGCGGCGATGGTGATGCGCCAGAAAGCTGCGCGGGTGGAGGCGCCCGCGGGGCTTCGGCTGATCGACACGTGCGGAACCGGGGGCGATCACGCGGGCACGTTCAACATCTCCACTGCTGCTGCGATCATCGCTGCCGGCGCAGGCTGGTCTCAGGGCGTGGCGGTGGCCAAGCACGGCAACCGATCGGTGACCAGCAGCTCCGGTTCCAGCCAGGCGCTCGAGGTGCTGGGCGTGAAGCTCCAGGTCAGCCCCGCGACACAGCGGCGCTGCCTGGAGGAAGCCGGCGTGTGCTTTTGCTTTGCGCCGGCGCACCACCCGGCCATGAAGCACGCCGCAGCGGTGCGCACGGAGCTGGGGTTCCGCACGATCTTCAATTTGGTTGGCCCGCTGACGAACCCCGCGGGCGCCAAGCGGCAGGTGGTGGGCGTGTTCGCCAGCCGGCTCACGCCGCTAATTGCCTCCGCGCTGGAGCGATTAGGCGCGGAGGAGGCGATGGTGGTGCACGGGCAGATCCCCTCGGACGGCCGACATGTCGACGGGCTTGATGAATTGTCCACCGCGGGGCCCAGCCAGGTCAGCCATGTGCAGGAAGGGCAGATCCGCACGTACGAGGTGGACCCGACGACGCTGGGGCTGCCCTTTTCGCACCCCAGCGCGCTGCGCGTGGCGGACCCGGCGGCCAGCGGGGCGATGATTCGGCAGATCCTGGCGGGTCAGCACGGTCCGGCACGGGACATCGCCTGCCTCAACGCTGCTGCGGCGCTGGTGGTGGCGGGGCTGGCCTCCGATCTGGCGGAGGGCGTCGAACGCGCCGCGGAGGCCATCGACCGCGGCGCCGCCCAGCAGGCCCTGGACAAGCTCATCGCCATCACCCAGGCCGACGGGAATGGGAAAGGATGACGATTCTCCATCTCCAACCGCGCCCCCGTTGGAGGCGGGCTATTGATATGTCTTTTCCTACCGTCTGCCCCCTACCCTCTGTCTTTGCTCCCTGCCCGCTAAGATGAGAGATTGACTTTTGGCTGGATATCGGATCGATGCGTTGGTCCATCGCGGACATCGCTGACGCTGTGGCTGCGGGGCTCAGCGCCCAGGCCCGGGCGGAGGACCTGGAGCAAGCGGTCTACGGCCTGGACGCGCGGGATGAATTGGAGCTGCACCCGCTGATCCAGCAGGCCCTGCGTGCCGCGGGCTATGGCGTGTGGCCCGAGCAGCGTTATCCCGGCGCGTGGAACCATCGCAAGCGCAGCCTGGGGCAGCGGTGCGACCTGGTGCTTACGCCCAACGGCCTGC
>DASVCG010000317.1:0-2354 GCA_036381755.1 Phycisphaeraceae bacterium
CTTCCGGGGGCTGCCCCCTGCCGTCTGCCCCCTACCCCCTGCTCATTAATCCTGCTCAGGCGGCTCGCCCAGCACCGCGCCGAACTTGCGCTGGCGCTTGGCGTAGGCCCGCAGCGCCTCGTGGAGCTGATGAACATCGAACTGGGGCCAGCACACATCCGCCACGTAAAGCTCCGCGTAGCTGATCTGCCACAGGAGGTAGTTGGACAGCCGCATCTCGCCAGCGGTGCGGATCAGGAGGTCCGGATCGGGCAACTTGGCGGTGTAGAGGCGGTCGCTGATGGTCTGCTCGGTGATGGCGTCGGGGTCGAGCCGGCCCGCACGGACCTCGCGGGCAATGGCGCGCACCGCGTCGGTGATCTCGGTGCGCGAGCCGTAGTTCAGCGCCAGCGCCAGCGTCAGCCCCGTGTTGTGCGCGGTCCGCTGGGTGACTTCGTCCAGCGCGTCGACCACCTCCGCCGGCAAGCCTTCTCGCCTGCCGATCTGGATGAAGCGGATGTTGTTGTCCTCCAGCCGCTGGCGCTCAGCACGGAGGTATTCCACGTAGAGCCTCATGAGGAACTGGACCTCCTGGTTGGAGCGGGTCCAGTTCTCGGTGGAGAAGCTGTAGAGCGTCAGCACGTTCAGGCCCAGCCGGGCGCACTCGGTGACGATGGGGCGGACCGCCTCAGCCCCGCAGCGGTGGCCGTAGGTGCGGTCGCGGCCCTGCTTGACGGCCCATCGGCCGTTGCCGTCCATGATGATGGCGATGTGGTCGGGCAGGCTCTGGCGGGGCAGCTCCAGCTCCGGGGCGGTCGATTCCTGTTGGCTGACCTGGGATTGCAGCATGGGTGAAGACGGCCTTCTTTGGGGCCTGGGCCTATCGCAGCACCGTCTGGTTCCGCCGCGGGCCGACGCTGACCATCACCACCGGCACGCCCACGAACCGCTCGATGTGCTGGATATACGCCTGCGATGCGGGGGGCAGTTCGTCAAACCGCCGACAATCGACGATTTCCTGAGCAAACCCGGGCAGCGTCTCGTAGACCGGCTCGACCTGAGCCAGCACATCGGCGTCGGCGGGGTAACCCTCCAGCAGACGGCCGCGGTAACGATAGCCCACGCAGACGCGGATTTCCTCCAGCCCGGCCAGCACGTCCAGCAGCATCAAGGCGATGGCGGTGGCGCCGCTGACCATGGCGGTGTACTTGAGGGCGACCAGGTCCAGCCAGCCGCAGCGGCGCGGCCGGCCGGTGGTCGTGCCGTACTCCCGCCCGCGATCGCGGATGCGCTGGCCCGTGGCGTCGGTCAGCTCGGTGGGCATCGGCCCCCCGCCCACACGCGTCTGGTATGCCTTGACGATACCCAGCACCCCCGTGACCCGCTGGCCCGGGATGCCCGCGCCGGTGTGCACGCCCAGCGAGGAGCAGTTGCTGCTGGTGACGAACGGGTACGTGCCGTGGTCGATGTCCAGCAGCGTGGCGTTGGCGCCCTCAAAGAGCAGCCGCTTGTTCTGATCCATCGCCTGGTGCAGAAGCTGGGCCGCGTCGCACACATGCGGGCGCAGCGCCTGGATCTGCGGCTGGAGCTGCTGAAAGATCCGGTCAGCGTCGAAGGGCTCGAACGCTCGGCCGCACCGCTGGGCCAGCGCGCCCAGGATGACGTTCTTGACCGCCACGATCCGGGCCAGCTTTTCCCGCAGCCGCGGCTCGTCGAGCAGGTCCGCCACGCGGACAGCCGTGGATCGCAGGGCCTTATCAGCGTAGCACGGACCGATGCCGCGCCCCGTGGTGCCGATGGGCTCGCCGCTGTTCCAGGCCGAGGCCACAGCCTGGTCGAAGAGGACGTCCTCGGTCTTGTGATAGGGCAGCACGACGTGGGCCCGGTCGCTGATGCGCAGGTTGTCGCCCACCTGCACGCCGCGCTGGCGCAGAGCCTGGATCTCCTTGACCAGTTGCTCCGGGTCGATCACCACGCCGTTGCCCAGCACGTTGATCTTGTCGGGGTAGAGGATGCCCGAGGGGATCAGGTGCAAGGCGTAGCGTTCGTCGCCCACCTGGACGCTGTGGCCGGCGTTGGCTCCGCCGTTGTAGCGTACGACCAGGTCGAAGCTGGGGGCCAGCAGGTCGACGATCTTGCCTTTGCCCTCATCCCCCCACTGAAGGCCGACGACTGCGGTATGGCCCCGGCTCAGGCCGAATCGTTCCAGCAGTGCGCAGGGGTCCGGATCGGTCGCCCCGGTCGGGGGCGCAACGGTGCTTTGGGCTGGCGTGGTGCAGGCCATGATTCCTCCGCCCACAGGCGGCCTTGTTGTGAACACGCAAACCGATGATTGTAGCAGATCGCCGGGGAGCCGGGGGACGCCCCCTTCAACC
>DASVCG010000318.1:0-3255 GCA_036381755.1 Phycisphaeraceae bacterium
CGGACATTGGCCCGGCGCAGGCCCGGCGTGTGCGCCAGCCGCCAGTCGACCAGGTTCCACCACAGCGCGGGAAAGTTCGGCGTGTCCTGAAGCGTGGACAGCTTCGGCTGCACGCGGATGCGCAAGTCGTGCCTCCCGTCAGAGTGCTCCACATCGGTGACCAGCGGCGTATTACCCGCGGCGATCACCGGCATGCCGGGCGTCTCCCAGTCCTGCTGCGCCGCCCAGATCACCCCATCCAGGATCAACCCCTGCGTCAGTGGGTGGGCGCGATCAAGCACGAACGGCCCCAGGAATGCGTCGGCCTCCTCTTCCACGATCAGCCTCGCCAGCCAGCACTCCGGTGATGGCGACAGCGTTTCATCACGGTCGGTCACCAGCAGCTCGGGGCCGAACTCGACCAGCTCCACCCGCCCGGTGGCTTCCAGCGCGCCGCGTACCAGACGCTGGAGGTCCGCGTCGCTTATCGCCAGGCGTACGCGCAGTTTCCTCTCCGCCTCCGGCAGAAGCGTGACCGTGTTGTCGATCGCCAAGGCGTCCGCGTTGCCTAGACTCGCGTGAAACGGCGCTTGATCTTGGCTCACGTCGAACCAGAAGCGTTGCGTTTGCCCCGGCATCAGTTCCAGCGTCCGTTGCTGCGATCCCAGGCTCAGCTTGGTGCTGGCGGGGGTGTCGGCCAGGTTGGCCAGCTCCAGCAGCACGCGCTGGCCGTCGGCGTGAGCGCTACGTACAGCGTTGACGAAGGCCAGGTTCGGCCGGGGCTGCCCGAACGCTAGCCATCGCACACGGCCGCGCACCGCCTCCTCGTCGGTCGGAGCGTGGTCCGTCAACACCAAAACGCGCGCCCGCGGCCCGCCCAGTTCACCCGCCAGCGCCACCGCCCGGCCCAGGTCGGCGCGTGCCGACTCGCAACGCCATCTTCCCAGCAGCGACTCGCTCGCTTGGCCTACCTCGATCGGATCGCCCATGACCTGCGGCTGCGCCCCGGCAAGGATGAAGCGGGCGGTTGACCCTTCCCCCAGCCCCTTGCGCATCGCCGCCAGCGCCCGCTGCCGCGGCGAGTCGTCGCCACCGGCCTGCATCGAGTAGGAATCGTCCAGCACCACGATCACCGGTCGGCGGTCTTGCGCCAGCGGCAGCCGCGGGTCCGTCGCCGCCAGCGTCAGCCCCAATAGCGCCAGCAGTTCCAGGAAGAACACCAACGGCGTCTGCACGCGCTGCAACCGCCGACCGCCCTCGCGCGCCTCGCGCTGGTCCAGCCAGAGGATCAGGCTCGAAACCACCTGCCGTCGATACCGATTGCGCAGCCAGTAGATCGCCGCCAGCGCCGGCACCGACGCCAGTCCGACCAGGGCCAGGGGCATCATGAAAAGCGGCATGATTCAATCGCTCTCACCGTGAAAGATCGCCAGCGTGCCCGGCGTCGCTCGGCCGTTCCTCCGCCTCATACCACGCGCAGGAATTCCGCGGCGACCAGATCGCTCAGGCTCCAGTCCTCCAGCAGCCGTTCAGCGATCAGGGTGGTCATCATCGTGCCGACCTGTCGGCAGGCGCGCGACCAGTGATCCTGATGCCGCGCCAGGGCGTCGCGGTAGCGTTGCTGGGCAGCGGCGTCGACGAACAGCTCACGCACTTGCCCGGTCTCAGCGTCCTCCAGACGGAGGTTTCCCCGCTGGGGCGGTTCCGCGTCCGCCTGTGCCAGGACCTGGATCACCACTACCGCTGCGGCGCCTTGGGCGAGGCGCGACACCAGCGGCAGCGGCTCGCCCAGCCAGAGCAGGTCGCTGATCAGCACGCGCACGCCGCGTCGCCGCCAGGCCGGTGGCGAGCGGTGCAGGGCCTGCTCGGGGTCGCCGGCGTAGTCGAAACTCAGCCCTTGCCAGGCGCTGGGCCGGTCGTGCCCGTTGGGCAGGGGGGCGCAGTGCGCCGCGGCAAGGTAGGTTGCATGGGTGAATCCGGAGGTTGCAGCCGCCGTCGCCAGTACCGCCGCCAGGGCCGCGGCGCCTTGGGCCTTGCGCGAGCCGGGCAGCGCCATGGAGCGAGAGCCGTCGATCACCAGGTCCAGATGCGGGCTGACCTCTTCGCGGTAGAGCTTGACGATGAGCCGATCGGTGCGGGCGTAGGCCGACCAGTCGACGCGGCGCAGGTCGTCGCCGAGCTGATACTCGCGGTAGTCCATAAATTCGATGGAGCTGCCGGGCCGGTTGGCCAGTTGCGCACCCAGCAGGCCGTGCACCGCGGCGCGGGGCGGGGTGAGTGCGTAGCGGGCGCCAGCAGCTTCGCCGTCGATCAGGGCTTGTCGAATCAGTTCGCTCATGCCGGGGCCGCCGTGGTGGCCGGTTGCTCGGTCGCCACTGGCCGTGGCGTCAGGGGCTGGAAGCGCTTCACCTGCTGGATGAACCAGGGCAGGCAAAGCAGCGCCGCCACCGCGGACCAGATCGCGCCCAGGATCAGTTGGTTGAACCGAAAAGTCGCGTCGTCCGAGTTGATCATGCTCCCCAGCGGGTTGGGCAGCAGCCAGTAGTCATCATGGCGGTACCAGGTCTGGGGGGCGAGGAAGAACGCCACGATCATGGGCAGCACGGTGGCCAGGGCCAGCAACGCTGCTGTCAGCGCGGGCACGACTGGGGTTTTGACCGCCCCGCGAAGCACATGACGCCGGATGAGCACAGCCGTGAGGGTGTACGCCAGCACCAGCAGCGTCATCGGCCCTGTGACCTTGATGGTCTCTTTCAGATCATCCATGGAGATGAAACCGGTGTGCTGCCCGAACGCCCAAACCCAGAGCCACACAACGAGCAGGGTCAGGCCCACCATGCCGACGTTGAAGAGGAGGCCGCCTGCGGCGCCGCTGTAAAGCAGCATCGCCCCCGCGCGCAGGACCGGGTTGCGGGGAATCGTGCGGCGGATACGCGGGCCCCAGTCCTCTCGCTCGCCGCTGGACACGACGATGCTGACGTTCAGCAGCATCATCCACCCCGATAGCCACGGCAGGATAAAGTCCCCGCTTTGAAGCAGGCTCGCCAACCCTATCGCCACGCAGGTGGTGATCAGCCACGCGCCCAGCAGGTATAGCCGCACCAGCGGCGCGCGGTTGGCCGAGGGCGGAGTGAGCATGGCGACCGTGAGCACGAACAGCAGCCCGCAGGCAGCGGCGATGGCGATGACGAACCCCAGCGCCGGGCCCCAAAAGTCCCACGAGCCCAGTGAGCTGCCGATGCCGAAGAACAGAAACCCCGCCGCTGCCGCCATCGT
>DASVCG010000319.1:0-6991 GCA_036381755.1 Phycisphaeraceae bacterium
CTTCCGGGGATCTGAGGACATTACTCCCGCGGGCGGGGGCTGGGGGCGGGTTGACTGGCGGGATGGATAGCTGGAAGGGAAGGATGGAAGGGATGGACGAGGCCACGCTGCGACGCCAGGTCTGCCAGGCGGTGCATCAGCTTTGGACGCGCGGCCTGATCGCTGGCGATGAGGGGGTCGTGACCGCTCAACTGCATCGGCAGCGGTTCCTGGCCACCCCGCCCCACCGCAGGCGGGCTGACCTGGAGCCGCAGGACCTGGTCTGCCTGGACATGGAGGGGGCGAGCATCCAGGGGCAGGCGGGCCTGGACCCGTCAGCCTGGCGGCCGCACCGTGCCGCATACCTGGCTGGCGCTGAGCGCGAAGCCCATGCTGATAGCGGCTCCGGACAGCCCCCGCTGATCCGCGCGACCATCCTGGCGATGCCCGTGAGCGTGGCGGCCCTGGTGCGCTCGTGCGACGGAGCAGCCCGGCTCAACATCGCGGGAACCTCCCTGCCCGTCCTGGACCTGGAAGATGAGCAGGGGTTTCATCAGGCCCTGGAAGAGTCGCCGGTTGCGGCCCTGCGCAGCGGCGAGCTGCTGGCCTGCGGGCCCAGCCTGGCTCAAGTGCTCAACCGGGTTGAAACGATCGAGCACGCGGCCCGGATCGAGCTGATCCTCCGCTCACAAAGGTGACGCCTTCGCATGACTCCCAAAACCACGCCCGTGAAAGCCCGATCCAGCAAGGCCGTTGGTTCCGCAGCAGCGCCCCGCGTCGATCCAGCCCTTCGCCGAAGGGCTTTGCAGGTGTATCGGACGCTGGAGAAGACCTATCCTGACGCCAAGTGCGCCCTGGAGCATCGCAACGCCTTTGAGCTGCTGGTGGCGACGATTCTTTCAGCCCAGTGCACGGATGAGCGGGTGAATCAGGTCACGCCGGCCTTGTTCCGGGCTTATCCGACGCCCCAGGCGATGGCCAAGGCCTCCCAGAGCGACCTGGAGCGGCTGATCCGCAGCACGGGGTTTTACCGCAACAAGGCCAAGAGTTTGCGCGGGGCATCCCAGGCGATTGTGGAGCGTTTCGGCGGGCAGGTGCCCAGCACCATGGAGGAGCTTTTGACCTTGCCGGGCGTGGCGCGCAAGACGGCCAACGTCGTCCTGGGCAACGCTTTTGGCAAGAACGTGGGCGTGGTGGTGGACACGCACGTGGATCGGCTCAGCCGACGGCTGGGCTTCACCCGCCACACCGACCCCAAAAAGATCGAGCAGGACCTGATGGCCCTGTTCCCGCAGCCCAAGTGGACGATGCTGTCGCACCTGCTGATCTTTCACGGCAGGCAGATCTGCAAAGCCCGCAAACCGATGTGCCCGGTCTGCCCAGTCAACAAGGCATGCCCCAAGATCGGCGTGCCCGCGGCGGACCAGCAGGCCGGCTGATGCTGCGCGGTAGATGGCGGCGGATCGGGCGCGATCTCACAGCAGCCCCAGCGTTTCGTCCAGCTCGAACACCGCGTTCATGTTCTGGATGGCCTGGCCGCTGGCGCCCTTGATCATGTTGTCGAGCGCGCTGAAGACCACCACCATCTTCGAATCGCCGGTTTCGACCAGGCGGATGGTCAGGTCGCAGTAGTTGGTGCCTGCGACGTGCTTGACGTTGGGCAGGTCCTGGCGGACGCGGATGAAGGGTTCGTCGGCATAGGCGTCGTCGAAGGCCTCGAAAAGCTCCTCTTCGCTGACGTCCGGGTCGTGCGGCTGAAGGTAGATGGTTTCGAGGATGCCCTGCTCCACGGGCAATAGGTGCGGGACGAACAGCGTGGCGACCGGCCGACCCGCGACGCGGGCGAGGGTCTGCTCGATCTCCGGCTGATGGCGGTGCGCGCCGATCGTGCCGTAGGGCGCGAAGGCGTTGAGCTGCTCGGGGAAGTGCAGGTGGGGCGCGGGCTTGCGACCTGCGCCGGTGACGCCCGAGGCGGCGTTGATGATGATGCGGTCGGGCTGAACGAGGCTGTGGGTGAGCAGAGGCGCGATGGCCAGCGCCGCTGCGGTGGGGTAGCAGCCGGGGTTGGCCACCAGCATCGCGCCGGGCAGGTCGTCGCGGTACAGCTCCGGCAGGCCGTACACGGCTTCCTCGAGATTGGCCTGATCCTCATGCGGGTGGCGATAGACCTTCTCGTACAGCGCCGCGTCGCGGAGGCGGTAATCCGCGGACAGGTCGATGACGCGCACGCCCGCGTCGAGCAACTGGGGCGCGTAGCTCATCGCCGCCTTGTGGGGCAGGGCCAGGAACGCCACGTCGGCCTCCTGTGCGATCCGCTCAGCGTCGATCGGCTGACAAACAGCCACCTCTTCATCCACCCGCCCCAGCAGGCGGGGGAACTCCTGGCGGATGTCGGGCAGGTCCTCCCGGTGGCTGGCCAGGTAGGTCAACTGCACCTGGGGGTGGCGCAGCAGCAGGTCGATGAGGTAATAGCCCGTGTAGCCGGTGGGCCCGATGATGGCGGCGCGGATGCTCATGGCTTCCATTGTTGCCCGCAGGCGTCTGTTTTTCAAAAATCGCAGATGATCGCCCCCATCCGGCAGCGGTCCATCCCGCTCCGCGCCGCGGCTTCGGCGCAGGCTGCGGCAGCAGCGGCGCTTGCGGAGGCCCGCTTGGCGACCCTGCGTCGCAGCGGCTGTTTTTCCCCATTTTGGAGCCTCAGGAAGGGCCTGCCTGGCGGGGCCGTTTGGGCCTGATTGCCCGCGGGCCCAGGTGGCCAAATCAGCTATTAGAGGCTAAAATAATTAACTCTTACCCCACCTGTCGGACCTGTCGGGCTGGAGTCGGCGTCAGGGGAATCGCGCCCGGCCCAGCACCACGGTTTTTGGTGAAGATAAAGGCGATCGACGCATGGAACAACGGTCCTCGCTTGGCTCGACAACGTCGGTGGATCCCGCCCGTGCCGCCCTGGCTGGCGACGGAGCCGCCCCGCTGGTTGAAGGCGGCTATTCGGAAAGCAGCATCAAGGTGCTGGAGGGGCTGGAGGCGGTGCGCAAGCGGCCGGGGATGTACATCGGCGACACCACCGCCCGCGGGCTGCACCACCTGGTGTACGAGATCGTCGACAACTCGATCGACGAGCATATGGCTGGGCGGTGCAACAACATCGAGATCCGCCTCAACGCTGACGGCTCGGTTTCGGTCATCGACGACGGCTCGGGCATCCCCGTGGGGCCCTACCGGCACGAGAACCCCGCGCTCAACGGCCGGCCCACCGTTGAGATCGTCTTCTCCGTCCTGCACGCCGGGGGCAAGTTCGACCACGACACCTACAAAGTCTCCGGCGGGCTGCACGGCGTGGGCGCCAGCGTCGTCAACGCCCTGTCCGAATACCTGGAGATCGAGGTCGCCCGCGGCGGCAAGCTCCACGCCATGAGCTTCGAGCGCGGCAAGGTGGCCCAGGAGCTGCACGTCATCGGCGAGCGCAAGAAGACCGGCACGAAGGTCACCTTCAAGCCCGATCCGCAGATCTTCCCCGACATCACCTTCCGCTTCGAGACGCTCGCCGGCCGCCTGCGCGAGCTGGCCTACCTCAACCCCGGCCTTCACATCACCATCGAGGACGAAGCCAACGGCAAGCGGCAGGTCTTCAATTACCCCGACGGCCTGGCCGCCTTCGTCAAGGCCCTCAACGAGGGCAAGACCGTCCTGCACGATCCGATCTACTTCAAGGTGGAGGATCCGTCGCAGAACCTGATCATCGAGGTCGCCCTGCAATACAACGATTCGTACAACGAGTCGCTGCTGAGCTTCGCCAACAACATCAACACCATCGAGGGCGGCACGCACCTGTCGGGCTTCAAGACCGCGCTGACCCGCACGCTCAACAACTACGCCCGCGGCAACAACATCCTCAAGGGCGACCTCTCGCCCACCGGCGACGATCTGCGCGAGGGGCTGGCGGGCGTCGTCTCCGTCAAGGTGCCCGACCCCCAGTTCGAGGGGCAGACCAAGACCAAGCTGGGCAACGCGGAGGTGGAAAGCTTCGTCAACTCCGCGGTGGGTCAGCAACTGGCCACCTGGCTGGAGGAGCACCCCGCGGATGCGCGGCGGATCTGCCAGAAGGGCATCATGGCGGCACAGGCCCGCGAGGCGGCGCGGAAGGCCCGCGAGCTGACCCGCCGCAAGGGCGCGCTCGACGCTGGCGGCCTGCCCGGCAAGCTCTACGACTGCACCTCCAAAGACGTCGAGAACTCTGAGATCTACCTCGTCGAGGGCGATTCAGCAGGCGGCTCGGCCAAGGGCGGGCGCGACCACCGCTTCCAAGCCATCCTTCCCCTGCGGGGCAAGATCCTCAACGTCGAAAAGGCCCGCCTGGACAAGATCCTGGCCTTCGAGGAGATCCGCACCATTATCCAGGCCCTTAGCTGCGGCATCGGCGCCGACGACTTCGATATCAGCAAGCTCCGCTACGGCAAGATCATCATCATGACCGATGCTGACGTCGACGGCAGCCACATCCGCACGCTGCTTTTGACGTTCTTCTTCCGCCAGATGCCCGAGCTGATCCGGCAGAACCGCGTCTATATCGCCCAGCCCCCGCTGTACCAGGTTTCGCGGGGCAAGAAGAGCGAGTACGTGCTCAACGAGAAGCGCATGCGTGCGGTGCTGGCCCAATTGGGCCTGGAGGGCGGGTCGCTGGTGGTGCTCGACCCGGACCGCACGGAGCTGCTGCGCCTCACCGGCCCGGAGCTGCGCGCCGCCTACGACGCGCTGGAGCAGATCGGCGACCTGGTCGGCACGATCGAGCGTCGCGGCGTGCGTTTCGCGCAGCTCTTGCCGCTGCGCAAGCAGGACCCGCAAGGGGCGGGCCGCCTACCCCGGATCCACCTGAATGTGCCGCCGGGGCCGGACGGCAACGGCCTGGCCGGCAGCCACTACTTCTGGTCTGAGCAGGAGGAGAACGCCTTCCGCGAGAGGCACGGCCTGTCGGAGGAAGACCCTGATCTGGATAAGGTCATCGGCGAGAACGGCCAGGCGCACAACGGCGACAGCGCCCTGGACAGCCCTCGCCGCACGATCCGACGCGAACTGCACGAGGCCAAGGAGCTGGACCGCCTGCTGGCCCGCCTCCAGGAGCTTGGCCTGTCAGTCGACGACTACGCCTTGCAGCAGGAGGAATTGGTCACCGGCGAGGCTGCGCCGACGCGATTTGAGTATCACGCGGTCGACAGCAAGGGCCAGCCCCACGTCATCCCCGTGGCCAACCTGGCGGATGTGGTCCCGACCATCCTTGACGCGGGCAAGCAGGGCCTGGAGATCAAGCGGTTCAAGGGCCTGGGCGAGATGGACCCCGAGCAGCTCTGGGAAACGACCATGAACCCCGAGAACCGCGTGCTGCTGCGCGTCACGTGGGACGCGGCCAGCGAAGCCGAGCACCTCTTCAGCATCCTCATGGGCGAGGATGTTGAACCTCGCCGCAAGTACATCGAGGAGCACGCGCTGGAGGTCAAGAACCTGGACGTGTAAGCCCCGTAAGCCCAGGGGACAGGAAATCCCAGATCCCGTTTCTGATTCTTCTGATTCGGGCCGCTGGATCGCCGCTTGGGTCTGGGTATGCAAAGCGGAAGCGGGCTTTTGGCAGCAGGCGGCTAGTCGCCCAGCCGGTAGATGCCCACGTCGTCGCAGTAGGCCTGCATATTCGCTTTCGGCTGCTCGAAGACGAAAGCAAACTGGACGGAGGCGACCGCCCTGCCGTCGATCTGCTGGGGAACGGCGAAAGAGCGGCTGGCCGTCCTCCACCCGCCCGGGATAAGCGGAACGCTGACCGTCCACGCCTGCTGGCTGCGGAACGCCTGCCCCTTTTCATCCTTGAGCACGACGCTCAGCTCAGCCGTCTGCTCAGGCTGACCCGCGGGCAGCATGTACGAAGCGGTCATGAGGTATTGCCCAGGCGGAAGGTGGATCTGCTGCGCCGGTCCGCCCCGCCGCACACCTTGCGCGAGCAGACATTGCCCGCGGCCCCCTGCTGCAGCAGGGCGATCGACCCACCGCAATTCGCCATAAGGCGGTTCGCCGGTGGCTTTGACCCAGAGGTTCCATGCTGTCGGCCCGCCCTCGCCGCCTTCCTCGAATGAAACGTTGCGGGAAACAGCCGACACCCGACCTTGCAGAATCTCGCGCAGCAACCGGGCCCGCACGCGCCAGGATTCAGGCGCGTCGCTGCGCAGGAACGGCGTCAGCGCGCGCAGCGACGGCGGATCGCTCACGCTGGCGCGGTAGTGAAAGACCGCGATCTCATACCCTTCAAAGGCGTCCAGGAGCACGCGCACGCGGGCCTTTTGCTCGTCGGTGACCGCCTTGGCTAGCGCAGACCCCAGCCATCGGCGGCACTGCGACATCTCCTGTTCGGTGACAAGCTCAAGGTACGTCTGGGAAGAAAAATCAAGGTACTGCCGCAGCGGACGTGCCGATCCGTCGCCCGAACCAAACCACCGCGACTCCAGCACGCGCCGGGTCCAGAAATCCTCCCAGTGCTCGTAGTACCGGGCCAGGTCCTGCGCAGCCGCTTCGCCGGCAAAACACGTGTACCAATCGTGAAGAAGCTCGTCCACGTCCGCGTCGGGGTTCCAGAGCAGCTTGGCCGCGACGTAAAGCTTGGGCCCCTCGCCGGGGTTGGGATAAGCCTCGGCGTAAAAAGCGCGTACGCCGTGCTCACGCCCGTAGCGGAGGTCCTCCGCCATGCGGTGAAAATAGACGCGCGGCAGGAAATACTGCTTCCCGTAAATGTAGTCGTACCAGCCCAGCGTCGAAGCGGCCTCCAGCCAGCGCTGGTGGTCCTCGTGGCCCTGCCTGCGCCGCTGCGGGTCGGCCCACTGCATCCGATCCGTGCAGATATAGGGAATCAGCCGGGGATGGAGCCGGACGCTGGTCGGCGGATCAAAGACGTTGTTGTAAGCCAGGCAGCCGAACCACACGTCGGGGTGCTCCCGCAAAACCCCCTCGATGACCTGGTTACACCACGCGTAGTAAA
>DASVCG010000320.1:0-6620 GCA_036381755.1 Phycisphaeraceae bacterium
TGAATCCGCCTGGCCACACCACAGAAGACCCACCGTGTCGCAAAGGCCCGCAAAGACCAAGATCGTCGACTTGACCCGCAGGCAAGTAACGCGGGCAAACAAACCGAACCGCTGGAAGTCAGCAGCAAACTGGAACAGTCCATTTAGGACAGGCTGTACTTAATCCTGTGGGAGGTAGGCCGCGGCCCGCTGCGATGCTCCCGTACCCTTGCCAGGAAGTACGCCCCTTTTCTCCCCTGCACATTGTTATCGTGTCGTATTGAGATCGACGCTGCCGCAGGCGAGCCAGGCATCCTTGTATATACGATTCTGGCGCCGTATTTGATCGGTCTTTTGTGATCTTTGAGCAGCGCCGCCCTTCCCACGAAGCGTTATCAGGAAGCGCTGTCCGGCCGGCCCTCCTCCAGGTCATTTGGCCCGATCGGCCGGCTGATGACGTATTTGCCGGTGAGCCACCGCCCCAGGTCGATCTGCCGACACCGCTGGCTGCAAAACGGAAAATACTCCCCGTCCTGCGAAACCGGCGTCTGGCAGATGGGGCAGGGTCGCGAGGAGGATGGCTGGCGCTTCGGCTTGGTCATGGGAATTCGGCTTTAAGCTTCGTATGCCTCAAACGGCTGCACAGCCTGGCGTAGCAAATTTATTCTAGACTGCCAGGAGCCGTGAGGCCACAGCGTCAGCTCTCGGCCGCCATCCTCGTGCATCAAGTGAATTTCCAGCCAATCCTCGCCTAAAGCAGCCTGGATCAAATCGGCCCATTCGACCACCACGACTGCGTCGCGACGCCACGGCTGACCGTGGCTCTCCCAGCCGATGGAAGCTAGGTCTTCCTCGCTGTAAAGGCGGTAGGCGTCGATGTGCACCAGCAGCGGCCCGTGGCGATCATCAGGCTCGTATTCCTGCATAAGCACAAAGGTGGGGCTGGAGACCATCCGCGGGTCGATGCCCAAACCGCTGGCCAAGCCGCGGACGAACTGCGTCTTGCCCGCGCCCAGCTCGCCAATAAGGCCGATGAGGTCGCCAGGCTGGGCAACGCGAGCGATCGCCTCGCCGATGCGCGCCGTCTGGTCGGCAGTGGCTGAATAAAGGACGATCGGCCCGCTCACGCCCGATGCTCCCAGCCCAGAGGGGTCAGGTCCACCATCGAGCCGTCAGGCAAGCGCAGGCCGACCATGGGCGGCTCGCCCGCGGGAAGCATCGTGCCGATGCGGGTGATCGGCACGCCCTCGATGGACGCGGGCATCTCGCGGTCGGGCGAAGCGGTGAAAAGCAGCTCGTAATCCTCGCCGTCGCCCACCGCGTGCCGCCAGGCCGGCTGGCCCGTCCGCTGCGCCGCCTGCAACGCGCCGCGGCTCAGGGGCAGTTGCTGGGCCAAAACCTCAGCACGCAGGCCCGAAGCGTCGCACAGGTGCGCCAAATCGCGCGCCAAACCGTCGCTCAGGTCGATCATCGCGTGCGGGCGCGTCGCCGGGTCGCCTGCCAGTCGGCGGGCCAGCGCCAGACGCGGGGTGAAGTCCAGGTGATGCGTGTAGCCGTCCACCGTCTCAAGACTGCCGCCCAGCGCGCCGGTGACGTAGATCGCATCGCCCGCCTGCGAGCCGCTGCGGCGGACGGGCTCAATGCCAGCCGGCTCAGCCAGGATGGTCACCGTCAGAATCAAAGGCCCGTCCCAGATGGAAATATCCCCGCCGACGAGCGGGCAGGCGAACGCGCCAGCGGTCTGTCGCATCGCGTCGAAGAGGCGGTTGACGCGTGGGGTGTCGAAATCGCGTGGCAGCGAGGCCGCCACCACCGCCGCCATCGGCTGCGCCGCCATCGCCGCCACGTCCGAAAGATTGCGCGTGATCGCCTTGCGCCCCACCTGCTCCAGCGACGCCGTGGCCAAATCCACGTGCACCCCCTGGGCCACCTGGTCCACGGTGATGAGCACCTGACCGCTGGGGGCGCGCACCGCGCCCATGTCGTCGCCGGGAGGGATCGTCACGCCCGTCGGCAGCGAGGCGTTGGCCGCGTAAACGTGCTGGAGCAGGTCGAGTTCGCGCACGAAGCGCTATTGTAACCAGCGGGCCATGCGGGTCAGGCGACCTTATCGACGATAAGCCCTTCGGGGGTGATCTTGCTTCGCAGGCCTTCCCAGTGGATCAGGCCCGGCTCGATCTCGCCGTCGCAGATCCCCCCGCCGGGGACGATCCGCACCGCAAAGCCGTGTCGGCCGCTGTTGGCAGCCACGATGCCGCCGCTGAAACGGTGGCGGCCGTCGCCTAGATCAGCCTCATGCTCAAGCGTGGTGATCCCGCCGTCGACCACCCTGCCGTCGCTGTCCAGGGCGCCGCTGTAGACCTGGACGCGCACCTCCTGGGGCGTGAGCATCCCCAGATGAACCGTGACGCTGATGGGCAGCCGCTCCCGCACGCCCAGCGGCCGTTGCGTATCCGCGAGCACCTCCTCGATGCGGAGCTGCCCCCATCCGCTGCGCAGACGGTCCTTCTGCCGCGCCAGCTCGATGGATTTTTCCAGGTTATTGGCCGCCAGCCAGCGGGCCCGGTGCGCCGCGGGCAGGTAGTACTTCTCCGCGTACTCCTTGACCATGCGGTTGGTGTTGTAGACCGGCGCCAGCGCCGCGATGCTGCGCTTCATGCACGCCACCCACCGCCGCGGGATGCTCTGCTCATCCCGATCGTAGAACATCGGGACGATCTCCTTCTCCAGCAGGTCGTACAGCGCCCGGCTCTCCACCTCGTCCGCCATCTGCGGGTTGGCGTATTCCTCCCGCCGGCCGATGGCCCAGCCGATGTCGTTGCGGTACGCCTCGTCCCACCAGCCGTCCAGGATGGAGCAATGCAGCACGCCGTTGAGGGCCGCCTTCATGCCGGAGGTGCCCGAGGCCTCCATGCCCCGCCGGGGGGTGTTGAGCCAGACATCGCAGCCCTGGACCAGACACCTCGCCACGCGGATGTCGTAGTTTTCCAGGAAAACGACGCGGCCGCCGACGGGGGAGTTTTGGGTGAACTGGATGATCTGGCGGATCAGCTCCTTGCCGCCGCCGTCCGCGGGATGGGCCTTGCCGGCGATGATGACCTGCACCGGCCGATCCGCGCCGCCCAGCAGCCGCTGGAGCCGCTCCGGGTCGCGCAGCAAGAGCGTGCCGCGCTTGTAGGTGGCGAAGCGACGGGCAAAGCCGATGGTCAGGGCGCCGGGGTTCAACGCCTCGCAAGCCGCATGAATATGCTCGAGGCTGGCGCCGCGGGCCTCCAATTGCGTCTTGAGCAGCCGGCGGACCCAGGCGATCAGCTTGTGCCTGCGCCGCTCGTGCACGCGCCACAGCTCCTCGTCGGGCACCTCCATCACCGCTTGCCACACGGTTTGATCCGCCGGCGCGTTCTGCCAGCGCGGGCCGATGTAGCGGTCCAGGAGGTACACCAGGTCCGACGAGAGCCAGCTCCGCGCGTGGACGCCGTTGGTCACGTGCCCGATGGGGATTTCCTCCTCGGGCACGTGCGGCCAGATGTTGCGCCACATCCGCCGGCTGATCCGCCCGTGCAGCCGGCTGACGCCGTTGGCCCAGTGGCTGGTGCGGATCGCCAGCACCGCCATCGAGAAGAACTCGCTCTTGTTGAACACGTTCTCCCGGCCCAGGGCCAGCAGGCCTTCCATATCCAGCCGCAGCGAGCCGACATAGTGCCTGAAGTAGCGGTCGATCATGTCCGGCGGGAAGCGGTCGATCCCCGCGGGCACGGGCGTGTGCGTGGTGAACAGGTGCTGCGCCGCGGCCAGTTGACGCGCCTCATCGAAGCTCACGTCGTGCTTCTGGATCAGCCTGCGGATGTGCTCCAGCGCCAGGAACGCCGAGTGCCCCTCGTTCATGTGGTAGACATCCGGCTCCAGGCCCATCGCCTCCAGCGCCCGCATCCCGCCGATGCCCAGGATGATCTCCTGCTTGATCCGGTTCTCCATGTCCCCGCCGTAAAGCTGCGCGGTGATCCGGCGGTCGGACTCATCATTCTCCGGCAGATGCGTGTCCAGCAGGTACAGCGGCACGCGCCCCACGATCACCTGCCACACCGCTGCGTGCACTATCCGCCCGGGCATCTCCACCTGCACCTTCAGCGGCTTGCCCTGGGCCGTCTTCACCGGGCGCACCGGCAGGTTAGATATGTCCAGCTCCGGGTAATACTCCTGCTGCCAGCCGTCGGGATTCAGATACTGCTGAAAGTAGCCGTTGCGATAGAACAGCCCCACCCCCACCAGGGGCAGCCCCAGCTCCGCAGCGGACTTGAGATGGTCCCCCGCCAGGCATCCCAGCCCGCCTGAGTAGACCGGCAGGCACTCCGTCAACCCAAATTCCGCGCAAAAATAGGCGATCGTGAGCGAGCCGGGGTGCTTGCCCGCGGTCTCCAGCCAGGGGGCGCGCTTCAGGTGGCGGTTCAGATTCTCCAGGACCCGGCCTAGCGACGCCAGATACCCCTCGTCACGCGCAAAAGCGTCCAGCGTCTGCTGCGGCACCAGGCCCAGCATCTTGATCGGGTTATGGTGCGTCTGATGCCACAGCTCCCGGTCCAGGCGCACAAACAGCTCCACCGCTTCCGGGTGCCAGGTCCACCAGAGGTTGTAGGCGATCTCCAGCAGCGGCCTGAGCGGCTCGGGCAACGAGGGGACCACCTCGAAGAACCGAATTCGCGCCAGTTCAGGACCGACCATCAAGATGGCTCCCTGGATCGACAGCAGCGGCCAATCCGGCCAAACCGTCGCCCCCTAAAGCACACTATATTCATCGACTCACCCGCGGCCAGACTTGACCGCTTCACCGGGCCTCAATCTTTAGCTCCAGTCGGCAGCAGATTTTGCGCGCCGCGCTGGGCGTGCGCCGCCGACCAGGCCAAAACCTCGATCCGCGACAGCGTCCGGTCGATCTGGGCCCGCAGGATGTTGTAGGGAAGCAACGTCCCCGCCGCCACGATCAGCCCCGCCGCGGTGGTGATCAGCGCCTCCGCGATCCCCTGGCTCACCGCTTTGGGGTCGGTCGTCCAGATCTGGTCGGAAAGAAGCTCAAAGCTGGCGATGATCCCCAGCACGGTGCCCAAAATGCCCAGCATCGGCGCCAAGGTGATCACGGTCGATAGCGTGGGCATGAACCGCTCCAGCCTGCGACGCTGCGCCTCAACCGCCTGGGCGATGCTGGCGTCGTTGATCGGCTCGCTCAGCAGTCGGCGGACCACGTCGCCGTAGACGCTGCCATCCTCCCCCGCCAGCGCCCGGGCCTGCTCGATTCCCCCCTGCCGCAGCAGCCAGCCCAGCCGATCCACCCGCCTGAGCCGGTCCGGATGGTTCATCAGCACGAAGAACCAGCACCGCTCAAACAGCAGCGTCGCCGACAGCAGGCTCAGCCCCAGCAGCGGCCACATCACCCAGCCGCCGCGGCGCATCAGCTCAAAGAAGCTTTCCCCGACGAACGTGAGCATCTGGGCAGGATATCACAATCGCCCGCAAAAAGCGGGCAAACCGCCTGATCGACCCTTGCGATTCAAACCGCCTCAACCAGCTCCGCCGGCAGGTGCTGACGCAAAAATCGGCCCGTATACGACGCCTCCGTCTGGGCGATCTGCTCCGGCGTGCCCGCAGCCACGACTCGGCCGCCCCGGTCACCCCCCTCCGGGCCCAGGTCGATGATCCAGTCCGCACACTTGATCACGTCCATGTTGTGCTCGATCACCACCAGCGTATGGCCCTGGTCCGCCAGGCGGTTGAGCACGCCCAGCAGCTTCTCCACATCAGCAAAGTGCAGACCCGTCGTCGGCTCATCCAGAATGTAAAGCGTATGCCCGTTGCTGCGCTTGCCCAGTTCCGTCGCCAGTTTCACCCGCTGGGCCTCCCCGCCCGAAAGCGTCGTGGACGCCTGCCCCAGTTGCACATAGCTCAGCCCCACGTCGTTGAGCGCCGCCAGCAGCCGCTTGATCTCGGAAAAACTGTCAAAGAACGCCAGCGCCTCCTCCACCGTCATCGCCAGCACGTCAGCGATGGTCTTGCCGCGGTAATGGACCTCCAGCGTCTGGCGGTTGTAGCGCAGCCCCTTGCACACGTCGCACTCGACGTACACATCAGGCAGAAAGTGCATCTCGATCTTCTTGGTGCCCTGACCCTGGCACGCCTCGCACCGCCCGCCCTTCACGTTGAAGCTGAACCGCCCCGGCTTGTACCCGCGAACCTTGGCCTCCTTCGTCTTGGCGTACAAATCGCGGATCAGGTCGAACACGCCCGTATACGTGGCCGGGTTGGAGCGCGGCGTTCGCCCAATGGGCGATTGATCCACCTCGATCACCCGGTCGATCCGCTCCACGTTCACCAGCGCATCGTGATCGCCGGGCTTGTCCCGCGAGCCCAGAAGCTGCCTGCGCGCAGCACGAAGCAGAATCTGGTTCACCAGCGTGCTCTTGCCCGAGCCGGATACGCCCGTGACCGCGACAATCCCCCCCAGGGGGAACGCCACATCAATGTCCTTGAGGTTGTTCTCCCGCGCGCCGCGGACGATGAGCGGCCGCTTGTGGTCCATCGGTCGGCGCTGCGGAGGAACCTCGATCCGCCGCCGACCCGAAAGATACTGCCCCGTCAGCGAGTGAGGATCG
>DASVCG010000321.1:0-3954 GCA_036381755.1 Phycisphaeraceae bacterium
CCACCAATTGCTGCAATTCCTCCTCGCTGACCTGGCCCTGGTAGGTGGGCATCAGCGAGGGCGCGGGGTAGCCGGCAACGATCCTGGCGTTGGGGTTGAGGATCGACTCGCGGATGTACCGCTCGTCCACCGTGACGGTCTCGCCGTTGCGCATGAGCGACGGGCGGCCCCACAGCCCGTCCAGACGCGGCGCACGCACCGCGGCGTCAGGCACGTGGCAGGCGTTGCACCCCAAACGGAAAAACGCGCCCGCCCCCCTCACCGCCAGCGGCGCATCAGCCGTGCCCGGCGTCCCCGGCACCGGGCCCTCCCCCGGCGGAGCGCCGGCGCTTAACCAGTCCGCGAAATCGCCCGGGCTCATCGCCACCACCTGGCCGATCATCATCGAGTGGTCCGCGCCGCAATACTCCGCACAGAAGAGGTGATACCGCCCCGGCTGGGTCGCCACGAACCACAGCCGCGTGTAGCGGTCCGGCAGCACGTCACGCTTGATCCGAAACGCCGGCACGAAAAAGCTGTGGATCACGTCCTGCGACGTCATCACCAGCATGATCGGCTCGCCCACCGGTACGTGCAGCTCGTTGATCTCCCGCGGGCCCTCCGCGTGCTGCGCCTTCCACATCCACTGCTTGCCCACGATGTAGATCGTCCGCGCGTCCTGCGGCGGGCGGGCGTAGTCGTAATACCCCTTGGCCGACCACCCGAACAGCCCCAGCGCGATCAACGCCGGGATCGTCACCCATGTCACCTCGTAACGCAGCGTCTGCTGAATGGGGTTGAGCCGGTTCGCAAACCGCCCGTGGTGATACTTGGCGGCGAAGAACAAAATCAAAAAGCAGATCAGCAGCGTGAAGAACGCCGCGAAAGTGACGATCGAAAAATAGTAAGCGTCCACCGTCTCCGCGAAGTTCGACGCAGCCGGCGGAAAGAGCGGAAAATCCCAAAGCGCCATCGGCACGCTATGGATGAGCTGGCGGATCATGGGAGGCGCCCTCGTTGTTCGGGTTGGCTTGAGTCGGCTGCGTGGCGGGCGGCGCGATGTCGGAGGCGATCAACCGCATCGCCTCGTCGATGGGGATGGCCACGATGCCCTGCTGGCGGTCCACCCAGCGGTAGTCGTTAAGCCGCTGGTCCCACCGCTGCTGGAACCGGGCGTACTCGGCAGGGGGGGCGGCCCAGTGCAGGATGTCGCGCCGAAGCACGGGCTCGCGGGGCGGCTCCTCCTGCGTGGGGCGCTGCACCGCTGCGGCGTAAAGGCCCATCAGCCCCAGCACCACGCCGTGCGACACCGCCAGCATCACCACCAGCGCGATCATGAAGATCATGACGCCGCGCAGGCTCGTGGCGTCGGGCTCGTAGCCCCTGCGTCGCGTCTCCTGCTCGTGCTGGCTGGGTGATTCGCTCATCGCCACATTCACGCTCGCGCCTGGCCGGGCTCTTGCATCGCGGGCGGCTCCGTCGGGGTTGGCCCGCCCCAGCGGCTCCACTGCCGGGTGAACGCGCCCAGCCACAGGCCGCCCACGCCCACCATCGCCGCGACGCTCAGCAGCACCGCTGCCGGCGCGGTGGGCTGCATGCTTGGCAGCACCAGCCAGGCTGCGCCGATGAGCTGCGCCGCCAGCACCAGCAGCGTCACCGCCCCCAGCGTGCGCGGGCCGCGCTTCACATCGCGGAACAGCAGCGCCGCCAGGGGCACGAAAAACTGGATCACGATCAGCAGCGTCGCCATCGCGCCCCACCCGCCTTGCACGCGGGGCACGTACCAGCTCACCTCGCGGGGCAAGTTGCCGTTCCAGATGATCAAAAACTGCGAAAAAGCCAGGTAGGCGTTGAGCACGACCAGCATCAAGAGGAGGTTGCCCAGGTCGTGCCGCACGCTGACGGGCAGCGCTGCCGGCTCCCACCGCCCCCACCATGCCAGGAGCGCCGCGAGGATCGCCAGCGTCATCGCGGTCAGCGCCTGGTTAACGAGCAGGTACAGGCCCAGGATGGTGGAGAACCACTCCGGCTGAAGCGAGCCGAGCCAGTCGACCGCGGCGAAGGTGACCGTCAGGGCGTAGACGATCAGGCCCGCAGCAGACGATCGTTGCAGCTTCAGCGCGAGCGAATCGGCTTCACTAGCCGCCTGCCGACGGGAAGCATGTGCTAACCACCACCCGCCCAGCGTCCACACCACCAGGAACAGTGCTGCGCGGGCCAGAAAAAACGGCTCGTTGAGATAAGCGCGATTGTGCGGAAGCGGGTCGCCCGCCGCCACGGCGTCAGCCTGTCCCGCCCAGGGATAGAGGTGCGCCAGGCCCAGGGCGATGGGGATGAACAGGATCGCCAATAGTGGCAGCGTGGTCAGCGCCGCTTCGAGCACGCCGCGGATGCTCCAGCCCCAGCGGCCGCCGGTGAGGTGATGCGTCATGAGGATCGCCCCGCAGCCCAGCGGCACGCTCAGCCAGAACAGGAATGCGGTGAGGTAGCCGAAGAGGAACGACCGCGGCCACCAGAACCAGCCCATCGCCGCCAAGACCAGCGCGACAGCGCCGATCCCCCAGGCCCAGCGGTTCAGCCGTTTGAGCGCATCCAGCGCAGCCGGGTTCGTCATGGCAAGCCTCCTTGCTCGCCGGCTTGCTGCATCAATTGCGATTGAAGATCAGCGGGCAGGCGTGACAGCGGCGCGTGCTGGCTGAGCTGCAAAGCGCGGAGGTAGGCGACGATGGCCCTGCGGTCCGGCTCGGGCACGTGCTGGCCATAGGGGGGCATCTTGCCCAGGCCGTTGGTAATGACGTTCAGGAGGTAGCTGTCCGGAACGCTGCGCAGCCGGTCGGTGTGGAAGGAGGGGGGTTGCGGGAAGCCTCGGCTGGGCACGATGCCCTCGCCGTAGCCGTCCAGGCCGTGGCAGGGCGAGCACCAGATGGCGAAGCGCTGCCTGCCGCGCTCAAGCAGAGCCATGCCGTCCGGGGCCGGGGCGGTGTCGCTGCTTGGCGCTTGATCGATGAAACGGGTGTATCGGGGGCCTGCTGGGCCTACGGGGATGGCGCCCTCGACCAGTTGGCGCGCTGAAGTGCCGTTGGTGAAGAAGTCCGCCGGCGCCAGCGTATCGATGCGCGGCTGGATGCGCATGTTGGGCTCCTCGCCGCAGGAAACCAGTATCAGCGGCGTCAGCAGCATCAGGCAGGCGATCAGGCTGTTGGTGTTGCTGCGCATGGGTAGGCGTCGTCAATCGGGCACCGCGGAGACGCTTCGCGGTTTGAGTCGCTGGAGGAACTGCTGCGCTTCATCGCGGCGGAACCTGGGGTCGGCTTTCTCCAGGCACAAAAAGAAGCGGTCGCGCGAGGCGCGGTCGAACTCCGGCGCGTTGAAGATGGGGTGGTGCAACTGAGGCAGGCGGTTGAGCACGAACATCCCCACCAGGCCCGCCAGCGCCCCGCCCAGCACGCCCAGCTCGAAGGTCAGGGGAACGAACGACGGCCAGGCGTGATAGGGCCGCCCGCCGATGTTCCAGGGGTAGTCGATGACCGCGGCGTACCACTGCATCAGGTACGCGCCGCCCGCGCCCGCGATCGCGCCCAAAAGCACCACCAGCGGCACGCGGCTTCGGCGCAATCCCATCGCCTCAGCCAGGCCGTGCAGGGGCAGGGGGGTGTAGGCGTCCATGCGGGTGTAGCCCGCGTCGCGCGCCTGGCGCGCAGCATCCAGAAGCTGCTGGGGCGTGTCGAACTGCGCCGCCAGGCCGTAGAGCTTCTCGTCGGGCACGTGCTCCGCGGCTTCACGCTCAGCGTTGGGCTGCGGCCCCTGCGGGGCCGGCTGCGGCTGCGGCTCAGCACCCGAGGCGGGCGTTTGGTGGTAGATCAATTCGCGGATCTCGAAGATCGGGATCACCGGCAGAAAGCGGATGAACAAAAGCGTCAGCAGCACAAACAGCCCGACCGTGCCCGCCAGCGTCGCGTAGTCCCAGAAGGTGGG
>DASVCG010000322.1:0-4442 GCA_036381755.1 Phycisphaeraceae bacterium
TCCCAGGCGCATGAGGATGAAGAGCGTCGCGGTCAGCCGTCGCACGCTGCGCCCATAGCAGGCTTCGACCACTTCGTAAGGGTGCGACCAGTCGTCGGCCATGTACCTGGGCAGAAAAAACCACGCCAGCACCGCCCAGGCGATCGGCAGCGTGACGATGATGCCGAGGATGCGCAGGCCGTGCTCGTAGACCAGACTCGGAAAAGCCAGCAGGCTGATGCCGCTGAAAAGCGTCGCGGCCAGGCTCAGGCCCACCAGGATCGAGCCCAGCACGCCGGAGAAGCCGCCTTTGGCGGTGAAATAGTCCTCGGCGCTGTGTTGGCGACCGCGGGCCAGGATGCCCACCGCGATCGTCAGGATCAGGTAGACGGCGATGATGATCCAGTCCAGCGGCCCTAGCATAAAGATGATTCCCGCCTGCTGAGAGGGATGAGAAAGCGCCACCACGATGGCGACTCGGCTGCGCCGGGAGGTCTCATCCGATTTCGGATCGGACGCGGGGCCGGCGATCAGCGGCTGGCACGGCGCCGTCCTTCTTCACGTCGGCCGCTGCGCGCAAATCGTCCACGAGCCGCTTGAGGGACGCTTGCAGCAGCAGCGTCGGCTCGGCGATGCACAAGAAGCGGTGGCCCTCCCGCAACAGCGACGGCCCGTCGCCGATCATCCACAAGGGCTTGCCGGCCTCCTCCGCCGCGTGGCGGAGCTGACGGATCGCGGCCTGATAGTCGGGGTGGTCGAACTGGAAGCAGCAGCCCAGACGCGCCGCCAGGTCGAACGGGCCCACCGCCAAAGCGGTGGTCAGCGGGTGCTGGGCGATCGCCTTGGCGTGATGAAGGCCGCGGAGGCTCTCGACCTGAGGCAGGATGATCAGGTGATCCTCCACCTGCGTCTTGAAGTCCTCATAGCGATACTGACGGACCCAGCGGTTGCCCGGCCCGCCCGGCCGACGGTTGCCCCGCGGGGGCAGGTAGACGCCTTCCTGAACCGCGTCCAACTGCTCGGCGCTCTCGACCATCGGCAATAGAAGGCCGCACGGGCCCAGGTCCATCGCGGCCTGAACCGCTTCCCGGCTGGCCTGCGCGGGGCGCAGCAGAACCGGAAAACCCGCCAGCCTCCCCAGCCGGCAGGCGTCGGCGATCAACTGGGCCCCGTGGTCCAGGTGCTCACTGTCGATGATCACGTAATCCAACCCCGCTTCCATCGCCACCTCGATCAGCTCCAGCCAAAGATGGTTGGCGATGAGCACACCCAGGGTCGGAGCTGAACCGGCGATTTTCTGCCTCAATCTGATGGCGGGTTGCATGAAAATCCTTGCAGTGGATGGCCGTGTCGCGATCTTCCTCAAGCCCTTGATGGGCAAGGGCCTGCCGGCTCATTGACAGAGCGCCGAATTAAAATATATTTGTAATATACTATAGCCCGGCGCACCGATCAACCGCCTCCCCGCCAGGGGCATCCTTCATGGCCCGCATGAGATCATCTCAACCACAACATCAGATTGTTGCGGCATTTAATTATGGAACGCCGGGCAGAACCGCCCATGTCTTGAACATCCAACACCCTGCGCCACAGGGCGACGGCATCGCAACCTCGGCTCCGCACGGATCAGGCGCGGTCAGGCGGGCGGGTCATCCCCGCTCCCCATCCTGGGCTTTATCAAAAGAATCAAAAGAAAGGATCTTTCGATGATGACGGGTCAGACCCGGATGATGCTCGCGTCGTTATGCCTGCTGATCGGGGCAGCGGTTGGGGCAGGCGGTTTGCCGGCCCGGGCGGAGACCTCGCCTGGCGCGTCGCGCCGGCCCGTGCCGGATCTGGGCGTCATGCTCAATGACGACGGCGACTGGTCGTTCACCAGCCTGGATCCCGAGCAGTCCCGGCGGGACATCCTGGCGGCGATCGACGCCCTGGCGGGCACGCCCGTCAAAACCTACCTGCGATGCGTCGGCCTCGGGTCTGACACGCTCTACTACCCCACCGAGGCCGCCAGCGTGGCCGGCTGGCGCGACGACCCCACCGGCCGACTGTCCGACTACCTCGCCAAGGTCCGCGCGGGGATCGCTTCGGGCGTCGACCCGATCCGCCTCGCGGGCGAGCGCTGCAAGGAGCTGGGCATCTACTTTTTCCCCTCTGTCCGCATGAACGACGCCCACTTCGCCAAGACCGCGCCGATCCACCCGCTGACGGGCGAGTTCTGGATGAAGCACCATGAGCAATACACCCTGAAAAGCCCCAAGAACTGGCTCAACTTCCAGTTTCAGGAGGTGCGCGACTATCGCCTGGGGATCATCTTCGAGGTGATCGACCGCTACCAGGACGTGATGGACGGCATCGAGCTGGACTTCAACCGCCACCCGCTGTTTTTCCCCCGCGGCTCGGGGATGACGCACGCCGACCTGCTCACGGAGATGGTCGCGAAGGTGCGGGCGAAGCTGGATGAGGTGGGGCAGGAGCGAGGCAGGCCCTATTACCTGATCGTGCGCGTCAACCCGACGCTGGAGACCTGCCACTACAGCGCCCTGGACGTGGAGCGGTGGATGCGTGAGGGGCTGGTGGACGTGATCGTTCCGGCCCAGTTGTACGATCTTTCCTACGACATGCGCATCGAGGAGCTGGTCCGGCTGGGCCGGTCCACGGGCGTCAAGGTCTACCCGGCCATCTATCCGCGCACCGAGCATGTCCACGCCTTCGTCCAGTCGCCAAGCGAGGCGGATTACAGCGGGAAGACGACGCACATCCCGTCGGTCGAACTGCTGCGAGGGGCTGCGTCCAACCTGTGGCACCTGGGGGCCGACGGCTTTGAGCTGTACAACTTCCGGACGCCACCGGGGCCGCTGGGCTACCAGGCGCACCGCGTGTTTGCGGACCCTGCTGCGCTGACGATGCAGGACCGCCTCTACATGATCACGCCCGGCAAGCCCACGCTCAGCAACGAGGAGGCCAAGCAGATCCCCGCCTCGCTGACGCAGGAGCAGCCGATATCGTTGAAGCTGCTTGTGGGTGAGGATTTCAAGAATCCGGACAAACCGATTCCCAGCTATGTGGGGCTGCGGATCGGGCTGCGCGACTTGCCGTCGAGCCTGTCGGTGCGGGTTTCGCTCAATGGGCGGGTGATTCACGACGGTCCAGCGGGGAAGAAGCTGACGCGTGTCACCAGCCCGCCGCACGGGCTCTCCTGGCGGCTGCCCCTGCCGGAGGCTTATCTGCAAATCGATGTGGAGGATCGGAGCCTCCTGGAGCAGGGATGGAACTCGATCACGCTGGAGCTGCTTGGCCCGCCGGCTGACAAGCCGGTCCAGGTGCAGGCGGTGCAACTGGGCGTCCTGTACAAGAACCCGTTCAACCGCAGGCTCTGAGGCTGGTTTCCCCTCATGCCGCTGGCCTTGCCCGGGCCGCGATCCTGCCGCAGCGGTCTGCTAACCAAGGGCTGCGCAGGCCCCTAGAAGGGGCGTCGCTCATCCAATCCCACCCTGGCCTGGCTGCTCGTCAGCGGGTCTGCGGCTTGGCGCAAGGGGGAGGACTGTCCGTTGCCAAGCCCGGCTGGGGGCTGCTTTATCCATAAGTTGCTGGCCCCGCGGGGGGCAAGCTGCAATAATAGAGGGGCCTGATGAGCTGTGTCTGAGGGGCTTTGCGCCTTGGATTGGCGGGCTGGGCCTTGATTTGAAATTTAGAACGCGGGCGTCTGGCACCGGTTGCCCTGGCGGTTTTGCGTTCATTCACCCCTGAGCATAAGGGGAAACCGAGATGTTCGGCGGCACGATCGGCTGGATGGAATTGTTGCTGCTGGCCTTGCTGGGCGTGCTGATCTTCGGCAAGCGGCTGCCGGAGGTGGGGCGGAGCCTGGGCCGGGGCATTGTGGAGTTCAAGAAAGGGTTGGCGGGCATCGAGGATGATGTCGATCAGGCGGTCAAGCAGCCGCCGCGGATCGAGCGGCGCGATGCGGGCCAGACGATCGACGCCCACCAGGCCTCCGGTCAGCCCAGCTCCACCAGCGGATCGGGGAGCGGGTCGGCCTGAGGCGGTCGGCCTCGCGGCGATGCCTGTTTTGGTTTTTTGGGTTTCGGCCTGATTTCCCCAAACAGCCAATCCGCATATCCATATTTTCTTCCGCCAAGGCCCGCGGTCAGCTTGGGGAGGCTGATGGCGCGGGCTGAGCGCTATTTGGGCTAGTGGGTTATGGCGTCGCGGCTCCATTGGCCGTCGACGAGCCGCCAGATGCCGCGCTCGTTGGCATCGCGCAGCTCCACGGGCAGAGCGTGCTGGGGGAAGTTCTGGTAGCACACGGGCCTGGCGAAGCGGAGGATCGCCGCGGTGCCGACGGAGGTGAAACGGGGGTCGGAGCAGGCGGGGTACGGGCCGCCGTGGTGCATCGCGGGGCACACCTCCACGCCGGTGGGCATGCCGTTGAACAGCAGTCGGCCGGCCTTGCGTCGGAGGATAGC
>DASVCG010000323.1:0-14347 GCA_036381755.1 Phycisphaeraceae bacterium
CGGGCGGGCCTCCAGCCGCGACGGCCAGACCGACCTCATCGGCGACTTGCTCCAGTCGCTGCACGATACGCTCCACGACGACCCCACGCCGCTGGAGATCATCGCCTATGACGACGGCTCCACCGACGACAGCCTCGACACGCTGCGGGCCTGGTCGCAAAAGACCTGGCGGGGCGGGCAGCCATTCCTGGAATTGATCGAGGCGCCCCACTGCGGGGTGCTGGCGCGGACCGCCAACGTGCTGGTTGGCCGATCGCGCGGCGACATCCTGGTTCGCCTGGATGGCGACACGCTCATGCTCACGCGGCATTGGGCCAGGCTTTTGTGCCAGGTGTTCGACGAAGGCCCGCCCCGGCTGGGCGTGGTGGGACCCAAGCAGCTCCGCCCCGATGGGCGCATCCACGCGTTTGGCGACTGGCTGCTGCACCCCAAGGGGTATCACCACATCGCGGCGGGCTTTGGCCGCCATGATGTCCGCTGCGCCATCGAGGTCGATCACGTGATGGGCTGCTTTTATTGCTGCAAGCGCAGCGTGTACGACGAGCTGGGCGGGTATGACGAGCAGATCCTGCGCGGGCAGACGATCGACTTTGGCCTGCGCGCCCGGCTCAAGGGGTGGTCGTGCGTCGCGGTGCCGCACATCGAGTATGTTCACCGTCATGGGCTGCGCAGCGTGCGGAGCACCAAGGCCGACACGCCCGAGGGGGTGCGTCAGACGCTGGACACCTTCCGCCGCAAGTGGGGGTTCGACCGCATCGCCCCGGACCTGGATGTGGTGCGCAAGCGTTACGCGGGCACGCCGCTGCTGTGGAACGCGCAGGTGTTCGGCGTGCCGGTGGGGGAGGAAGAGGCGGGCGATTCGTCCTCGGCCGCGGCGCTCAAGATCGAGCAAAGCGAGTGGCAACGCTATGCGCAGGAGCCGGCCTGGCGGCAGCACGTGGACCTGCGGCTGGCGATCACCCGGCAGGTGGTGCAGCAAACCGGTCAGCCTCGTCGTGCGGCGGTCGTGGGCTGCGGCGCGGGCCTGCTGACGCACCTGCTGGCGGTGCAGGGCCTGCCGTGCATCGGCATCGACCGCGACCCGGCCAAGATCGCCCTGGCCCGGCAGTGCGTGGCGAGGCAGAGCTACCCCGTCAGCCGGCCCGAGTTTCTCCACCAGCGCCACCCGCGCCAGTTGCCCCTGGCGGAGGGCGAAGCGGACCTGCTGCTGCTGTACGATCAGATCGAGCATCACCCCAACCCGGTGGGGCTGCTGGGTGAAGCGGCTCGCGTGCTTGGCGAGGGCAAGTGGATGATCATCGTGACCGCCCGCCCGCAGGCGATGCTTGCTGCGGCGCCCCAGTTGGAGCATCGCTACTTCATGCACGAGCTGATCGGCCAGATCCACGCGGTGGGCGGCTGGCAGGTGGTGTCCGACCCCCGTTGGGACGATCCGCGCCAGCCGCTGATCGTCGTCGCCAAGCGGGTGCCCATCCCGGCCCAGGCGGAGGAAGCCGCCCCGGCTGTTGCCGCTGCTACCTCCACCTCCACCGCCCACGCGGCGTAGGGGAGAAGCGGACGGCAGACGCAGGCAAACCGCAGAGGCTGGAGGTGGAGTGACAAGGTGACCGGATACCCCCTCACTCTGCCCTGTTCCGGGGGCTCCCCCCGAGGGGGAGAGGGTTTTATGAATGTGCCCCCGCCTCTTTTTGGTGTATCCCGTGTCTTTTGATGCAGCTCCGGCCGCGCCCCCGTTGGGGGCGGGCTATCGGATGCAGTTCCATCCGCTCGCCTGTTGGGGGCGGGCTATACTAGAACTTCTCCAGTTCTCAATCCCCAGTCCCGAATCCTCAGTCCCCAATCTCTGGTCTTTAATCCCTGATCTCTGACTCCTACCCTTATCCCCCGTTCCTCTTACCTTCCGTTGAGGGCTTAACAAATATCAAGAACTTCCATTCTCAATCCTTCTTTGTCTTTCTCTGTGTCTCTGCGCCTCTGTGGTTTATCTGCGCAAGCCCTATGCCGTTGGCCCTCATCTTTTCCCGGTTTTCCACAACTTGACCACGTTGTGGAAGACTCGGCGTGGATAAAAAAAATTGCCAGCTTTAACGGCTTGCTAATGCTCGCGCTGGGGCGCGTTTGCCTGGTGCGGACGGCGCGGGGCGGTTGAAGTGGGCCGGCATCCTCCTTATCTTCGTCCCCGGCGGCAAGGGATTGCTCGCCCCGCCCACCGGTCGGCGCTGGCGTCCAGGGGAAAGGCGCATCCGACCCGGCGAATCCGATCAGGCGGCACTTCGGACGGAACCCGTCGTGGCGTGGCAGGAGGGGCCTGCCCGCCTCAATCATCCTCGGCCGCGCACACCGGCGGGGCCCAATACCAGGCGTGTCCTTTTAAGGAGTGATCGTGAGCACGACCACTTCCTCCGATATCGCTACGCGCATCGCTCAGCGGTTAGCTGAGGCGGTCGGCCCCAGGCGCTACGCCATGTGGTTCGACCGGTCCGCCCGGCTGGACTACTGCGATGCCCGGCAAACGCTCCAGGTGAGCGTTCCCAATCGGTTCTTCGCCGACTGGATCGGCAGGCACTTCCACGACGATTTGTGCGAAGCGGCCCGCCGGGAGCTGGGCCAGCCCGTCACGCTGGATTTGCGCGTCGAGCCGGAGCGCTTCACGCAGGAGGAGCCAGCAGCACCTGCAGCGCAGCGCCGCAGCGAAGCGACCGGTCGATCTCGCGCGCCCGCGGCGACGGCCTCGCGGGGCGCTGCGGAGGCCGAAGCGCCTCTGGGCACGACGCTGAGCACGCTGCGCCACCGCCTGGAGGATTTCGTCGTCGGGCCCAGCAACGAGCTGGCCTACGCCGCGGCGCGCAGCATGGTGGAGGATGATGAAGGCACGTCGGTGCATCCGCTGTTTCTTCACGGCGGGTGCGGCCTGGGCAAGACGCACCTGCTCCAGGGCCTGTGCCGGGCTGTGCTGGAACGCGACCCTCACGCGCGGGTGCTTTACACCACGGGCGAGCGGTTCACCAACGAGTACATCACCGCGGTGCGCACCAACCGGCTTGAGGCGTTCCGTCGGCGGGTCCGCCGGCTTGATCTGCTGGCGGTGGACGACGTGCATTTTCTGGCCAACAAGCAGGCGACGCAGCAGGAGTTTCTGCACAGCTTCGACCAGATCGAGCTGGGCGGCGCGAAGGTGGTGCTGGCCAGCGACAGCCACCCCAAGCTGATCAAGCAGTTCAGCGAGGCGTTGGTGAGCCGGTGCGTGCGTGGGCTGGTGGTGCAGGTCAACCCGCCGGACGAGGCCACGCGGCTTCGGCTGGTGCAGGTGCTGGCGCAGCGGCGCGGGCTGACGCTGGAGCCGGGCTTGGCGCAGGCGCTGGCACGACGCGGCGCCGCATCGGTGCGCGAGATCGAGGGGATGATCACCAAGCTCCAGGCGCTGGCGGCCCTGGCGAGGCAAAGCGGCCAGCGCGTCGACGGGCCCATCGGCTACAGCCTGGCGCAGCCGCTTTTGGAGGAGGGCGTGCCGGAGATGCCCCGTCGGCCGGTGCGGGTCGAAGCGTTGATCCAGACCGTCGCCCAGCAGGTGGGCGTGACGCCCCAGCAGATCCTGGGCACCAGCCGTCACCGTTTTGTGGTGCTGGCCAGGGCGCTGGTGATCCATTTGGCCAGGCAGTGCACGTCGATGAGCTATCCTGAGATCGCCGCCAGGATGGGCCGGGAGAATCATTCCACCGTCATCACCGCGGCGCAGCGGATGCAGCGGCAGTTGAAGGAAAACCCCACGCTGCTTTTGCCCGCGCAGGCTCAGCCGATGACGCTGATGGAATTGCTCCAGCGGGTGCAGCGCGAGCTGGCCAGGGCGGAAGCCTGAGCCGCTTGCAGCGGGAAGGTCAGCAGGGCAGGTCGCCGCGGATGTTCGCGGCGCGGTTTTGCTGTGGCGAGTTTCAGGTCGGCGTGGGACTGGTGGTTTTGCCCGTCATTTGTTCATAGAGGCGGGCGTAGCTTTCGTGCATGCGCGCCTGGGTGAACCGCTCCTGGAGCAGGTCGTAGCCGGCTTGGCCCATTCGGCGGCGCAGGTCGGGGTTATTCAGCAGCTTCAGCAGGTGGTGCGCCAAAGCGGCGGGGTCGCGGCGAGGCGAGAGCAGGCCGTTGCGGTTGTGCTCGACCAATTCCGGGTTGCCGCCCACCTCGGTGGCGACGACGGGCAGCTTCGCCGCCATCGCCTCCAGCAGCGTCACCGAGGCGCCTTCGCTGAGGCTGCTGAGCATCAGGACATCAGCGCCGTGGATCAGTTGCGCCACGTCCCGCCGCACGCCCAGGAAGCGGACGCGATCGCCCAGCTCCAGCTCTGCGGCCAGCCTTTGCATGACGGGGCGGCGCTCGCCGTCGCCGATCAGCACCAGCCGGGCCTGAGGCAGTTGCTTGAGGACCATGGCGAAGGCGCGGATGGCGGTTTCGTGGTCCTTGACGGGGTGGAAGCGGGCGACGTGGAGCACGGCTCGATCGTGGTCGCCCAGCCCCATCGCGGCGCGGGCTGCGGCGCGGTCGCCCGAGGCGAAGGCGGCTGGGTCGATGCCGTTGGGGATGACCTCGATGCGGTGCGGGTTGATGCCCTCGTTTTGAGCGAGCATGCGGCGGACAAAATCGCAAACCGCGGTGACGCGGTCCGCGCGGCCGAGCAGCAGGCGATTCGCCACGACGCGCTTGAAGCGGCGGTGATCGGGGTAATGCCTGCCGTGCTCGGTGAAGAGGATCGGCGGGCGGCCCCGCCAACCGCGCGCCAAGGCGGCATAGAAGAAGGGCGTGTATTGATGAGCGTGGAGCAGATCGACGCGATACCGGCGAAGGGCTTTTCGCAGCCGCCAGGCGGCGCGCAGGTCCACGCCCGGCTGACGGTCCAGGGACAGGATGGGGAACCCCTCGCGCGTCAGTTGCTCGCCCAGCGTCCCGACGCCGTCCAGGCAAAGGAAGATGAAGCGGTACCGCTCGCCCAGTTGCTGCGCCAGGCCCGCGGCGAGCACCTCAGCGCCCGCCAGGTCCAGGCGGTGCAGCACGTGGGCAATGATGGGGCGGGAATCGCTCATCGTTGTCGGTTTCTTTTTCTTCGGCGGAAAAGGGGCGCGAACCGCATTGAGCGAATATCGGGCGAAGGGCGGATCCGGCTGGATCGGGGGAGCGGTTGTTACCCGTGCTGGCTGCGAGGCTTGCGCCGGCGCGGCGGCCAACAAGCGATGGAAGGGGCCTAGCTGGACGCGGGCGATCGGTGGGGCCATCGCGCCTTAGTATTAAAAAATTTAATATATGATGGGATTGACATAAAACTAACTTATTTTAAGATGGGGTTGTCATGCAGACGCTCCGGCTGTTTCTGGACGTGGCGCGGTGCCACAGCTTTTCGCAAGCTGCGGCGTTGCATGGCATTACGCAATCGGCGGCCAGTCAGCGGGTGGGTCAGCTCGAGAAGCGGCTGGGGGTGACGCTGCTGGATCGGTCGGTTCGCCCGCTGGCGTTGACTGAGGCGGGCCAGGCCTTCCTGGAAGGCTGCCGGGAGCTCTTGGAGCGCTACGAGCGTCTGGCCCAGCGGGTGTCGCGGATGCGGGGCGATCCTTCCGGGCCGGTGCGGGTGGCGGCGATCTACTCGTCGGGCATCGATCTCCTGGACCGCTTGTGCGAGCGGTTCGAGGCGGACCATCCGCGGATCGCGGTGGAGATCCGCTACGACCAGCCCGAGGGGGTGTATCAGGCGGTGCACGGGTTTGAGTGCGATTTGGGCATCCTGTCCTACCCCCAGCGGTGGCGCGGCGTGGGGCTGATCCCGCTGCGCGATGAGATCATGGTGGTGGTCTGCCGGCCTGAGCATCCCCTGGCGAAGCTGGACAAGGTGCGTGCCGCGGATCTGACGCCCCACGAGATGGTCACCTTCAACCGCGAGCTGCCCGTGGGTCGGCGGATCCGCCAGTACCTGCGCGACAACGGCGCAGCGCCGCGGATCACCCATTCGTTCGACAACATCGACACGATCAAGACGGCGGTGGCGGTGTCGGACCGCTTCTCCGTCCTGCCCCGGCGGACGGTGTTGCGCGATGTGGCCGCGGGCACGCTGGCGATCGTGACGCTGGAGCCGGAGCTATTGCGGCCCATTGGGGTGATCTTTCGGCGGCGGTACAAGCACGAGCCGCCGTTCTCGCCCGCGGCCCAGGTGTTTGTG
Organism: Phycisphaeraceae bacterium; assembly: GCA_036381755.1. Lineage (GTDB taxonomy): Bacteria > Planctomycetota > Phycisphaerae > Phycisphaerales > Phycisphaeraceae > DASVCG01. Next base: position 6,194 of record DASVCG010000323.1, read on the forward strand.
GACTACCTGCTCCGGTTCGGCGGCCGTAACGCTGAGTCCTCATCGCTCGAACCGCAACTGGAGGGAGCACGGTCATGAGCCACATCTTCTGGCCGCGGCCTCCCGAAGTGCGACGGCGTTCTCGGCGTCGCTGGCGTTCTTCGATCCGGCGCCTTGTCGCAGGCCCCCACCGATCCAGGTGAACATTCTTCCCCAGGGGCCGGGCTGCGAATGAGTTTGTGAGGGTTGATGAAAAATGCGTTCCCCTTTTCCGGGGGGCGCCTGTGTTGTGGAAGCTGTGAGAGAGATGGGGTGGGGAAATTTTTGGGATGAGCATTATGACGACGATGACGCAACAATCTGTCGGGGGCACCACCCTTTACGAGGAAGCGATTGCCCGGCTCGATCGGGCCAAGCCTTACGCCTCCATCCATCCTGAGGCGCTGGAGCGGCTCAAGTATCCCAATGCGGTGATCGAGGTCGCGATCCCCGTCCGTATGGACGACGGCCGACTGCGGATCTTCACCGGCTACCGCGTCCGGCATGACGATACCCTGGGCCCGGCCAAGGGAGGCATCCGGTTTCATCCCGATGTCAACCTCGACGAGGTCAAGGCGCTGGCGTTCTGGATGACCTGCAAGTGCGCGGTGGTGAACATCCCCTATGGGGGCGGCAAGGGCGGCGTGGTTGTCAACCCCAAGGAGCTGTCGCGGATGGAGCTGGAGCGGCTCAGCCGCGGGTACATCCAGCAGGTCGCGGACTTCATCGGCCCGGACACCGACATCCCCGCCCCGGACGTTTACACCAACGCCACCATCATGGGCTGGATGATGGACGAGTACTCCAAGATCAAGCGTCAGCGGACGCCTGCGGTGATCACGGGCAAGCCCATCCCGATGGGCGGTTCGCTGGGGCGTGAGGACGCCACCGGCCGGGGGGGCTACTACTGCGTCAAGGAGCTGGAGCGCCGCCGGGGCTGGACTCCCAGCCAGGTGGCCGTGGCCATCCAGGGCTTTGGCAACGCGGGCCGGTTCGCCGCCTCGTTGCTCCACGCGGACGGCTACAAGATCGTGGCGGTGAGCGATTCGCGTGGCGGCGTGTATGACCCTGGCGGGCTGGACATCCCCGCCTTGATCGAGGCCAAGCTCGGCACCGGGCGGCTGCCCGCTGATGTCGGCACGCCCTTGAGCAACCAGGAATTGCTGGCGCTGGACGTGACGATGCTGATCCCCGCGGCGCTGGAGAACCAGATCACCGCGGACAACGTCGGCGACATCAAGGCCCAGGTGATCGTCGAGCTGGCCAACGGCCCGCTGACCGACGACGCCGACGCGATCCTGCACGAACGGGGCGTGCTGATCCTGCCCGACATCCTCGCCAACGCCGGCGGGGTGACCGTCAGCTACTTCGAGTGGGTGCAGAACCGTCAGGGCGACATGTGGGAGCTACAGACGGTGCACGAGCGGCTCCGGAAGATCATGGCCCGCGAGTTCAACGCCATCTATGACTTCGCCCAGCGGCGTCGCATCGACATGCGCACCGCGGCCTACGCCCAGGCGCTGAATCGGATCGGCGCAGCCGTCGAGGCGCAGGGCACGCAGCACTTTTTCAACGGGGTCCGATCATGAAACCTCCACCCCCTAACAGAACCGGTTCTGGCGTTTGCTTTTTCAGCGCGGCGATTGTGCCGCTGATCGCGCAAGGGAGCTATGGTCATGACACAGACCATCCCCCCATGTAGCGAGTACGGCCTGTACGATCCGGCCAACGAGAAGGATTCGTGCGGGGTGGGGTTTATCGCCCATGTCAAGGGGCAGGCCAGCCACGCGGTGGTGCGCGACGCGCTGACGATGCTTCAGCACATGGACCACCGCGGCGCCTGCGGCTGCGAGGCCAACACCGGCGACGGCGCGGGCATCCTCACCGCTTTGCCTCACGCTTTTCTCCGCAACGCTGCGAGCCAGGCGGGCATCAGCCTGCCCGAAGCGGGCCGATACGGCGCGGGCATCGTCTTCCTGCCGCGCGACCCGCAGCAGCGTCAGGCCTGCAAGGAGCAGCTCGGGCGGATTGTGGCGGAACAGGGCCAGCGCCTGCTGGGCTGGCGGCCGCTGCCCACCGATGCTGACGGCGCCGACATCGGCCCCTCGGCACGCGCCACCGAGCCGCACATGGAGCAGTTGTTCATCGGCGGGGCGGAGGGCGTGGAGGGCCAGGCCCTGGAGCGGCAGCTCTACCTGATCCGCAAGCGCGCCAGCCACGCCATCCGCAGCCGGGACGATTTATCCCAGGCCAAGTGGTTCTACGTGTGCAGCCTCTCGGCGCGGGTGATCGTCTACAAGGGGCAGCTCACCTCGCTGCAACTGGCGCGGTATTTCCCTGACCTGCGCGATGAGTCGTTCACCTCGCACCTGGCGATGGTGCACTCGCGGTTCTCCACGAACACGTTTCCGTCGTGGGATCGCGCCCAGCCTTGCCGGTTCATGTGCCACAACGGCGAGATCAACACGCTGCGCGGCAACATCAACTGGATGCGCGCCCGCGAGGGGCTGATGCAGTCGGAGCTGTTCGGGGAGGACTTGTCCAAGCTCTACCCCATCGTCGAGCCGGACTGCTCCGACTCGGGCAACTTCGACAACGTGCTGGAGCTGCTGCTGCTGGCGGGTCGGTCGCTGCCCGAGGCGGTGATGATGATGATCCCGGAGGCGTGGGAGAACCACGAGTCGATGCCGCCGGGCAAGCGGGCGTTCTATGAGTATCACGCGAACCTGATGGAGCCCTGGGACGGGCCGGCGAGCGTGGTGTTCACTGACGGCAGGCACATCGGCGCGGTGCTGGACCGCAACGGCCTGCGGCCGAGCCGTTATTACCTGACCGATGATGACCGCGTGATCATGGCCAGCGAGGTGGGGGTGCTGGAGGTCGAGCCTCACCGGGTGGTGAAGAAGGGCCGGCTGGAGCCGGGGCGGATGTTCCTGGTGGATTTCGACCAGGGGCGGATCGTCGCTGATGAGGAGCTGAAGAGCGACATTGCCGGTCGCCGGCCTTATGGCCAGTGGCTCCAGCGTCAGCGGATCGATCTGGCGGACCTGCCCATTCCGCCGGCGCCCCGCCGCGACGCGGTGCCCAAGGATGAGCTGCTGTCGCTGTTGCAGGCGTTCGGCTACACGGTCGAGCACCTGAACATGCTGATGCTGCCGATGGCCGACAAGGGCCAGGAGGCGGTGGGCTCGATGGGCAACGACGCGGCGCTGGCGGTGCTTTCGGACAAGCCGCGGCTGCTGTACGACTATTTCAAGCAGCTTTTCGCGCAGGTGACCAACCCGCCGATCGACCCGATCCGCGAGGAGATCATCATGTCGCTGGAGGGGCGGATCGGCCCGGAGGGCAACCTCCTGGCGACGATGGAGGCCCAGTGCCACCGGCTGCGCCTGCCGCACCCGATCCTGACCAACGAGCAGTTGGCCGCGGTGAAGGCGATGAACTATCGCGGCTGGCGCGCCCGGACGATCGACATCACCTATCCGCGCACGGACAGCGAAGACGAGTCGGCCGCGGCGCTGCTCGATGCGCTGGACCGCGTCTGCGGCGAGGCGATACGGGCGATCGAGGAGGGCTACCAGATCGTGGTGCTCTCGGACCGCGCTTCAGGCCGCGACCGCGTGCCGCTTAGCGCGCTGTTGGCGACGGGGGCGGTGCACCATCACCTGGTGCGTCAGCACGCGCGGACGCGGCTGGGCGTTGTGGTCGAATCGGGCGAGCCGCGCGAGGTGCATCATTTTTGTCTGCTGGTGGGCTACGGCGCTGATGCGATCAACCCCTACCTGGCGTACGAGGCGCTGGGGTATTTGCGCGAGCAGGGGATGATCGACTCGGACCTGTCGCGCGCCAAGGTGATCGAGAACTACATCAAGGCGATCAACAAGGGCATCCTCAAGGTGATGTCCAAGATGGGCATCTCGACGCTGGCCAGCTACAAGGGTGCGCAGATTTTCGAGGCGCTGGGCCTCAACGAGCGGGTGATCGACCGCTGCTTCGCGGGCACGCCCAGCCGGCTGCGGGGCGTGGGCTTCGAGGTGCTGGCGCGAGAGGCTTTGCGCCGTCACCGGATCGGGTATCCCTGCCGGGCCACGGTTCGTTTGCCGCAGTTGCCCAATTTCGGCGAGTACCACTGGCGGGCCGGGGGCGAGCGGCACGGGATCAACCCGCAGTCGATCGCGCATCTGCAGCAGGCGGCGCGCGCCAACAGCGTCGAGGCGTACGAGCGGTTCGCCAAGCTTGCCAACGAGGACGCCCAGAGCCGCTGCACGCTGCGCGGGCTGCTCAGGCTGCGCGTGGGCGAGCGTCAGGCGATCCCGCTGGAGGAGGTCGAGCCGGCGAAGGAGATCGTCAAGCGCTTCCGCACCGGCGCCATGTCGCTGGGGGCGCTGTCGCGCGAGGCGCACGAGACGCTGGCGCTGGCGATGAACCGCATCGGGGGCAAGAGCAACTGCGGCGAGGGCGGCGAGGACCCCCAGCGGTTCGCTGTGCTGCCCAACGGCGACTCGAAGCGCTCAGCGATCAAGCAGGTGGCCTCGGGGCGCTTCGGCGTCACGAGCTATTACCTGGCCAACGGCGACACGCTCCAGATCAAGATCGCCCAGGGCGCCAAGCCCGGCGAGGGCGGGCAGCTACCCGGCTACAAGGTGGACGACTACATCGCGCGCCTGCGCTACTCGACGCCGGGCGTGGGCCTCATCAGCCCGCCGCCGCACCACGATATCTATTCGATCGAGGATCTGGCGCAGCTCATCTACGACCTCAAGAACGCCAACCCCGAGGCGCAGATCAGCGTCAAGCTGGTCTCGGAGGTGGGCGTGGGCACGGTGGCTGCGGGCGTGGCCAAGGCGCACGCGGACCACATCCTCATCAGCGGGCACGACGGCGGCACGGGCGCTTCGCCGCTCACCAGCATCAAGCATGCGGGGCTGCCCTGGGAGCTGGGCCTGGCCGAAGCGCACCAGACGCTGGTGCTCAACGACCTGCGCTCGCGCGTTCGGCTGGAGGCAGACGGCGGGTTCCGCACCGGCCGCGACGTCATCGTCGCCGCGTGCCTGGGCGCGGAGGAGTACGGCTTCTCCACCGCGCCGCTCATCACCATCGGCTGCATCATGATGCGCAAGTGCCACCTCAACACCTGCCCCGTGGGCGTGTGCACGCAGGACCCGGTCTTGCGCAAGAAGTTCACCGGCCAGCCAGAGCATGTGGTCAACTACCTGTTCCTGGTGGCCCAGGAGGTCCGCCGATACATGGCCCAACTGGGCGTGCGGACGATGGACGAGCTGATCGGCCGGGTGGACCTGCTCCAGCCCGACGCCGCCATCCGGCACTGGAAGGCCGACGGGCTGGACCTGACGCCGGTGCTCACGCCCGCGGCCAAGCCCCGGCCGGAGGTGGGCACGCGCAAGCTCATCGAGCAGGACCACGGCATCGACCAGGCGCTGGATCATCAGCTCATCCGCCTGGCCCAGCCGGCGCTGGAGCAGCGCCAGCGCGTGGACATCCAACTGCCGGTGACCAACCGCCACCGCACGGTGGGGACGATGCTCAGCTACCACGTGTCCAAGCGGTACGGGATGGACGGGCTGCCCGCGGACACGATCCGCATCCACCTGCGCGGCTCAGCGGGTCAGTCGCTGGGGGCGTGGCTGGCGCCGGGCGTGACGATCCGCCTGGAGGGCGACGCCAACGACTACGTGGGCAAGGGGCTCTCAGGCGGCAAGCTGATCGTCCATCCGCCTGCTGACGCGGTCTTTGAGGCTCAGCAGAACGTCATCATCGGCAACGTGGCGCTTTACGGCGCCACCGGGGGCGAGGCGTACTTCCGCGGCCTGGCTGCGGAGCGCTTCGCGGTGCGCAACTCCGGCGCCAAGGCGGTGGTCGAGGGCGTGGGCGATCACGGCTGCGAGTACATGACCGGCGGGCGCGTCGTCATCCTGGGCCGCACGGGGCGCAACTTCGCCGCGGGGATGTCCGGCGGGATCGCCTACGTGTGGAACCCCCACGGCGAGTTCCTCCAGCACTGCAACCTGGGCATGGTCGAGCTGGAAAAGCTTGAGGACCCGGAGGACGTGGCGGAGGTGCTCGAGCTGATCCGCAACCACCATGCCTACACCGGATCGACCGTGGCGTCGCAGGTGCTGGAGGACTGGGACCGCTGCCAGGCCCAGTTCGTGAAGGTGATGCCGATCGACTACCGCCGCGTGCTGTATCAGCGCCGCAAGGCGGTGCTGGCGGGCGAGGTCCTGCCGGACGTCGGGCACGGGTGAGCGGACTGGGCGGACGATGACGGGTCATCGGTGATTGGCGGTTTGTGGTGGGTGAATCTCTGCTTCTTCCAGGGAGCGCCGATTCTTCCAAGTCACCCCATCGCTGAATCAGCGAATGTCGACGTGGAGTGGTTATGGGCAAGCCGACAGGATTTTTGGAATACGAACGTCAGCCGATGAAGTCGCGTTCGGCTGAGGTGCGGATCAACGACTTTTATGAGGTCTACGCGGCGCAGGACGAGCACGTGCTGCGCGAGCAGGGGGCTCGCTGCATGGACTGCGGCGTGCCGTTTTGCCAGGCCGAGCCGGGCTGCCCCATCGACAACCTGATCCCGGAGTGGAACGACCTGGTCTACCACGGCCGATGGCGGGACGCCTATGAGCGGCTGATCCGGACCAACAACTTCCCGGAGTTCACGGGGCGGATCTGTCCAGCGCCGTGCGAGTCGGCGTGCGTGCTGGGGATTCACGAGCCGCCGGTGACGATCAAGAGCATCGAATGCGCCATCATTGACCGGGCGTTCGAAGAAGGCTGGGTGAAGCCGATCATCCCCGCGCAGCGCACGGGCAAGCGCGTGGCGATCGTGGGATCGGGCCCGGCGGGGTTGGCGGCGGCGGACCAGCTCAACCAGGCCGGCCACGAGGTCACCGTGTTCGAGCGGGACGACCGCATCGGCGGGCTGTTGATGTACGGCGTGCCGAACATGAAGCTCGACAAGGGCATCGTCCAACGTCGCGTGGACCTCCTGGCCGCCTCGGGCATTCGATTCCAGCCCAACTGCAACATCGGCGTGGATATCCGCGGCGAGGCGCTGCTCCAGGAGTTCGACGCGGTCCTCCTGGCCTGCGGCGCGCTGCATGCCCGCGATTTGGACATCCCCGGCCGAAACCTGCAAGGCGTCCACCTTGCCATGGACTTCCTCACGCAGACCACCAAGAGCCTGCTGGCGTCCAACCTGGCCGACGGGCGGTATATCTCCGCGCAGGGCAAGGACGTGGTGGTGATCGGCGGGGGGGACACGGGCACCGACTGTATCGCCACCTCGCTGCGCCATCGCTGCCGAAGCCTGATCAACATCACGCGTCGCGAGCGTGAGCCGGACCAGCGCGACCCGGATCACCCCTGGCCCGGCCCGCCGGGGACGTTCTACGTCGATTACGGCCACGCCGAGGCGGCTGCTGTGTTCGACCGCGACCCGCGTCAGTACGGCGTGCTGCCTCAGGCGTTCATCGGCGACGAGGCCGGCTGTGTCCAGGCGGTGCGCGTCAGCCTGCTGGAATGGCGCCGCGACGAGCACGGCCGAAAGGTGGCGCGCGAGGTCCCCGGCTCCCAGCGCGACCTGCCGGCCCAACTGGTGCTATTGGCCATCGGCTTTACCGGGCATGATGCGCCGCAGGTGGTGCAGCAGCTTGGCGTGAGGACGGATAGGGGTGTGGTCCAGGCGGCCTATGCTGATTACCGCACCAACGTGGAGAGGGTGTTCGCTGCTGGCGACATGCGCCGCGGCGCGTCGCTGATCGTGTGGGCGATTGCTGAGGGCCGCGGCGCTGCGCGCGCCATCGACGAATACCTCATGGGCGGTTCCGATCTACCCGCTCCCGACATGGATGCTGCGCACCTGCCATCTCAGGCAGGCTGATTAACATCGGGCTGTGCTGGGGAGAAACAGGCCAGGCGATCCCCGCGCCCGCTGGGGCAGGGGAGGATAAATCTCTGCAAACAAATTGGGCAGCATGACGAAAATCATTGCATATGTCATGCGGCTTCATTAATCTATTGTTATCGCGGGCAAGATTCCACTTCGGCGATCATCCTTAGTTCCTTTTCGCGTCGGCTTGTCCGTTCACCTTTTCGTTGTTCCAAAGCTCG
>DASVCG010000324.1:0-2142 GCA_036381755.1 Phycisphaeraceae bacterium
GCGGACAATGTGTTGGGCGTTCCACCGTATGCCATGATGCCATAGTGGATGCTGTCACCCAGCACCAACGTGCCGGAGGTATCTTCGACATCCAGCTCCGACACCGTGTTGAGCCCACTCCAGAAGTTCGGGCCGCCGATGCCGCTACCGACGTAGTTGTAACCGTAGGAGAGCTGGTTGGTGGACGTCGCCCACTTGAACTCCTCATGCGAGGGGCAGTGGAACATCTCGCCGTCGCCGTACAATGAGTAACGACGATTGGGGCCGGGCTTGATCGTACCGTTGATCAGCATGAACCAATACGTGCCGTTCATATTCGGGTCGGGGTTATACCATTGGGGCGGCGATTGAGCCGTCCGCCACATCCGTGGCGGATAAACGCGGTCGAAGTCCTCCAGGTACAAGCTGAAGGCAAGGCTGAGCTGCTTGAGATTGGACCCGCAGGAAATCGCCTGCGCCGACTCGCGGGCTGACTTGAGCGCGGGCAGCAAAATAGAAATCAGCAAAGCGATGATGCTGATCACCACAAGCAATTCGATGAGCGTGAAGCCGTCGGCATAGCTCTTCGACGACGGGGTACGCGGGTGAGTTGAGTGTGGCATGAAGACTCCTGAAGCAATGGCGCCGGGAAGCGATCGACGCGTGCCCTTTCGCAACACCCGGTCATGATGGGTGGTTGACGCGCCCGAGTGAGACACGCTCGATGAACCTCGAAGGCAACAGTGTCGCCGTCGGCGATGGAGCCTCCTTGCCTTCGATCCGATCGAGGAGCAGCTTGGCCAGCGTGACGCCTTGATCGAAATACCGCTGATCGATGGTGGCCAGGGGAACGCGGCTGGCCGCGGCATAGGGCGCGTTGCCCATGGCGACCACCGACACATCCTGCGGCACAGCAAGGCCGTGATCCGCCAGCGCTTCCACACCAGCCATGGCGTGATGGTCCGCTGTGTAGATCAGGCAGGAAGGCAGCCGGCCGGACGCCGCCAGCTTGAGCGTCTGGCGGTACGCGTCCAGCTCCGAACGGATCGTGACCACGGTATCCAGCTCAACGCCCTGCTCGCGCAGCGCCTGTTGGAACAGTTCGAACCGGGGCGTCTGTTCGGAGACGGTCATGCTGTTGATCAGGCCGAGATAGCCGACGCGACGATGCCCCAGTGCTCGGAGCCGGGCCGCCACCGCCTGGATGCCTGGCCGAAGGTCGAGGTAGACAGCGGGGATGCCCCGCTGGGCCACCCGGCGGTCGATGGTGACCGCGGGGATCTTGAGCCGACGCATCCGGTCCAGGAGCTGGTCGAATCGCTCGCTGGGCGAAGTGTCGCTGAAGCCCATGAAGACGACGCCGTCCACAGCGTTTTCGCTGATCACCTGGTTATCGACCGCCTCGACGTCATCGCCCTGGCGAGGCAGAAGCAGGTGGAGGTGGTAATTCCGGGACGTGGCGTGAAAGCCGATGCCCTGGATGACCTGAAGGGTCAATGAGCCGGAGGACCGCCAACTGTTGTTGCTGATGATCGTCGAGTCGAGATGGACCGTGATGACCAGATTGGCCTTCTTGCGCATCTGCCGGGCGTGCCGGCGCGGCCGATATCCTAACTCGTGTGCTGCCCGGAGGATACGTTCGCGGGTGGCAGCGCCGACCATCCCCGGCCGATTGTTGAGGACGTAGGAGACGGCGGCTGAGCTCGTTCCCGCGTGGCTGGCGACTTCGGCGATGGTGACCAACATGAACCCGTCTGCCCGAAAGGAAGAAGAACCGCCACAGAACTTAATCAGTTAAGTAATCTACAAAAATCGGCAATCTGGGTCAAGCTTTTTGAACGCCCATGAGCCGGATCCGTTCAGGCCGCCACCGGGTTGTAGGGGGAGGGGTACAGGGGAAGAGTGAGGGGCTGGCCGATGACGCATGACTCCGCAGCGGACAGCCTGGCGGGGATACTCAGCGTGCCATTCGCCCGCGCCGTTACCAGACACAGGTGTTATCGATGATGAATCGTCGGGCAGAGCGCCGCCGTTGAGCGGGACGTCGTCCCAGCCGCCACTGGACAGAGTGAACATCAGGTCCGACAGCACATTGGAGATGCACTCGTGCTCCCAGCGGGCGACCTCCCAGTCGCTGCAGCCCCCCTACCCGCGACATTCGCC